>NZ_JBALWD010000040.1:0-28515 GCF_036960985.1 Sneathiella sp.
GTTGGCTTTGTAAATAAAAACGCCTATTGAAGTAAATCGTAGAAGTAGAAAGGTTGTTTGCCGGTAAAACCGCGCTTACCGGGTTATGCATCTTTACCGGATGGCGTCCTTTATTCTTATCGGTGCCCCCCAAGGGATCACTGAGCGGTTTGGCAAACCGAAAAGGATACCGAGTATATTCCGCCCCGAGAGCTGGCCTACCTTGGCTGTCTTCAGTCGCTTCCGGCGTTACAGGTGCGCGAGAAAGGACTTCTTCCACATCAGATCTGAGTTCATTGAGTTCCACATCATCAATAACATTCTCAAATACATAAAATCCGTACGTCTCATAAGCCTGCAGAATATCGGCCGCAAGTTTCCCCTTCTCATCAAGCTTAATGGGCCCTCGATTATCCAGGGCAAACGCACGTTTTTCGCCCTTGGCGATATAGTCGGTCATTTCGCGCGCATGCTCGTCGGCGGAAATGTCTTCTGTGCTGAGCTGAACAGTCATTCTTATTATTCCTTTTGATGATCTGACGGCGATTACTAGGTCTCAAGCCTAAAATTTACCTGATGTTACTCCCAAATTTTAATTTTGAGTAGACAGCGCCGGCAAATAATTTATGTGCCCAAAAAGCCATCCAAAAACGGAAGGGCAATAATTCAAAGAAAAAGCCCCGATTCCATTGAAATACAAGGGGTTTTAGACAGTTCACTATGTTTTTATGGGATTACATTTCAGACGCTTAGGAGCAAAGTTTAAAACTCTACTCAGCAGCCTTAAATGGTCCAATGAAGATTAATTTGTTTTGGGCGCCATTGATACCGTCTTGCATAGCTTCTTTTAATCCGGATATGTCAGAATCCATCGGAGAAAAAGCTTGCCAACCTTCACCGCCAACAACTAAAGCGGCTTTTCTAGTAGCCTCCATATTTTTCAGTATACCTTCAACACGTATTAAAGAATCTTTTAGTTCTCTTAGTTCTTTTTCTTGATAACCCTGTTTCTGAACTTGAAGTGCTATTTCCGTTGCAAGTTCATTGCGGTTCTTCTCCACACTCAAAAACTGGTCCGAAAACGTTTTTTGTGATTGCGCCACAGTAGTTTGCAAAGACGCTATTGATGTATTTAGATTGCTAACGTTCTGATTTAATCCCTCAATTAAAATCTTGAAATTAGTATCAATTGATCGATTAATCGTCTCCATATTAGACTTAAAACTTGTAGCAATAATGGTATCAATTGTTTGAACATTGCTTTGAAGATTACTTGCAATTAATTGAATTTGTTTATTTAACAAATAATCAGTTACCGAAAACGCTACCCCCTATGCAACCAAAGCGGTAGCAAATAATTTTGCTAAATAAGTTATAATCTGAAGCTTCATATCAGTAGTCGCCATTTATTGAGCATTTTCTATTAGCATGCATTAAACATACGTATATTATCATTAAAATAGTGTGAAATAGGGAATAAAACAACCGTAACACTCTCTCGTGCTATGGAAAATTGAAAAATCGCCGCCGAGAAAGTGTAAAACCGGTTATGAGGTTTAAACAAAGAACCCCTCAAAACCGTAATGGTTTCAAGGGGTTAATTTGGGGCGGGCGACGGGGATTGAACCCGCGACCTCCTGAGTCACAGTCAGGCGCTCTAACCAACTGAGCTACGCTCGCCATAAGAGGCGCCATGTTTAGCGATCCTCACCAAACCGGTCAAGGAAACTTTATGCTATTTTACGAAAAAAATCGTCCCAGTTTTTCGATGGCCGCTTCCAGCACTTCCGGCTTCTTGCAAAAACAGAACCGGGCGAAATTTGTCATCGCCCCTTCGGATTGATAAAAGGCGCTGACAGGAACCGCTGCGACCCCCGCCTCTGTTGTAATAAGCCGGCAGAATTCTTCATCTGTGCCGTCAAAACCGATACTTTTTATATCTGCATTCAGGAAGTAGGTTCCGTCACATTGCGCCGTCGAAAAGCCAATCCCTTCAAGCCCATCTCTGAACAGATCCCGTTTTGACTGCATGGCATATTTCAGGTCTTCAAAAAACTTGTCCTCCTTATTCAGCCCATAAGCGACACCCTTTTGCAGGTTTGGCGGCGTGGTAAAGACCAGGAACTGATGTGCCTTGGCGATGCGCGCGATCATTTGCGCGGAGGCCGTCACATAGCCGACTTTCCAGCCGGTCAGGGAAAAGGTTTTTCCAGCAGAGGCGATCCGGGCCGTCCGGTCTCCCATTTCCGGGAAGGTCAACAAGGAGACATGCTTTTTGTCGCCAAAAACAATATGCTCGTAAACTTCGTCGCAGATTGCATAGGCATCATATTTCAGAACCAGAGCGGCAATTTTCTCCAGCTCCTCAACGGTGAAAACTTTCCCGGTTGGGTTCATGGGGCTGTTCAACAGCACGAGTTTGGTTTTCTCGCTGAACGCTGCGTTGAGGCGGTCTTCATCCAGATCCCAGTATGGCGGATCAAGGCGAACAAATTTTGGAATACCGCCGGCCAATTTCACCAAGGGCAGGTAACAATCATAAAGCGGTTCGAACAAGACAACTTCATCGCCCGGATTAATCAGCCCAAACAGGCTTGCCGCGATGGCTTCCGTGGCGCCAGATGTGACCAGCGTGTCCGTTTGCCAGTTGCTGCTGATGCCATAAAACCGAAAATCATGCTCGGCAACAGCGTGGCGCAATTCCGGCAGCCCCATCATCGGCGGGTATTGATTGGGGCCCTCTTTCACGGCTTCCGCGGCTTTGGCAAGAATATCGGCCGGACCGTCTTCGTCGGGAAATCCCTGGCCCAGATTAATCGCTTCATGTTCGATTGCCAGTTTGGACATGACTTCAAAAATCGTCGTCCCGAATTCACCCAACACGTCACTTGAATTTTTCACGGCAGCTGCTTTCCTCGACCCTACACATACAATCGGCGGTAAGTTATGCACCGACGTTCCCAGATTACAAGTGAAACCATGGCATATCCAACCTGTTTCCTACTTTTGCTTGCCCAACGGACGGATCAAAGGCATATCTGAAAAAACAAACTGCGCTGATTAGAGGATTATCGATGACCGTCTCAGAAAAAATGTTCCGCCTTGGCACAGAAACCGCGTTCGATGTGTTGGCTCGGGCCAATGCCCTGGCGGCCGAGGGAATGGATATTATCAACCTTGGAATCGGTCAGCCGGACTTCCCGACACCGAATAATATCGTTGAGGCGGGCATCAAGGCATTGCGCGATGGCCATCACGGCTACACCGCGGCCAATGGCATCCCTCAATTGCGATCGAGCGTCGCCGCAGATATTGCCAAATACCGCCATGTTACGGTCAATCCCGATAACATCATCGTTGTTCCCGGCGGCAAGGTTACCATGGCCTTTGCCATCGAGATGTTTGGCGAGGCCGGTGCAGAAATCATGTACCCGAACCCGGGCTTTCCGATTTATGAGAGCATGATCCGCTATTCCGGTGCGACGCCGGTTCCCATCCGACTGATCCAGGAAAACGGATTTTCATTTGATGCCGAAACCGTACTCGGGCAGATTACCGATAAAACCAGATTGATAATTCTCAACACACCGGCCAACCCGACAGGCGGCGTCGTTCCGGCAGATCAGCTGCAAAAGCTGGCCGAAGGATTGGAAAATTTCCCCCATGTCCATATTCTGTCCGATGAAATTTATGGCCGCATGACCTATGATGGTGAGGGCCATACAAGCATGCTGGCATTCGACAATCTGAAAGACAGACTGATTGTTCTCGATGGCTGGTCGAAAACCTATGCCATGACGGGATGGCGCATGGGTTGGGGCCTGTGGCCAGAGGCACTGGTGCCCCATGCCCAACGGCTCTGCGTCAACTACCATTCCTGCGTCAACGCCGCCGCACAATATGCCGGCATCGAAGCGCTGGAAGGTGATCAAGGCCCCGTTGACATGATGATGGCGGCATTCGATGAACGTCGCCTCATCATCCATAATCGGTTGAATTCCCTGCCCGGTGTTTCCTGCGTCATGCCCAAAGGTGCTTTCTATGCCTTTCCGAATATTAAAGGCACGGGCTTCACGGCGAAGGAGTTGCAGGATCAACTTTTATCCAGCCAAGGGGTCGCCGCCATCGCCGGAACCAGTTTCGGGGCGGAAGGCGAAGGATATATCCGTTTCTCCTATGCGAACTCTGTCGAAAATATCGAACGCGCCATGGACCGCTTCGAACAATTCCTCGCACAAGGTAAATAACGATGACCGAACAGCGCCTTAATGATCTCGAGTTGAAATTCATGGAGCAAGAGCAGTCCCTGAACGATCTCAGCGACATCGTCACCAAGCAATGGGACGAGATTGAAAAACTACGGCGACAGCTCACGCGAGCCGGCGACCGTATAGAAACTCTGGAAGAAGCCTTGCCCGACGGCACGCCGGCCGAGAGGCCGCCGCATTACTAGTGCACGGCATCACGATGCTTGCCTTTTGACGCAAGGCTACCTACAACCTGCCTTTTAAAGAAGGACCCTATGTCTTTCTGTTCGCAATGGTGAAAAAATGACTGACGAAAATGAACAATCCGCCGACGAGCCTGAAGCCGTCGTCGTCGAAGATGATCCCGTAGCAACTTTTATTCTGAACGCGGTGAAGGACGGGAAAGATGTGTCCCCCCAGGATATTGCCAAACAGATTGCAGCAACCCGGGCCAAAGACACGGCACCTGTTGATATTTGGCGGAAATATATGACAGCGGTTCGCCAGCAGGCAATCTCCCTTGCTCGTAAAAAACGCTTGTTGATTATCCGTAAAGGCAAAGTCGCCGACCCCAACGACTTCAAAGGACTGTACAAGCTTCGTAAAGTGTAAAAGATTAATTTATAGGCAAATGCCTATTTTTTAAGCGTACATTTTTTGACCACATTTCATTCCTTTATAGTCAGGAGAGCTGAAACAGCCGTATTTCCGGGAATTGTAGAGACAGTTGCCCCCACCCTCAAATCTGGCACAGCTCATGCTATAGTAAAGTCAAAGATATCTTAGACCTTGTTTTTAGAAGATGAGATTTGCCTTATGAAAAAAATCGAAGCCATCATCAAACCCTTTAAGCTCGATGAAGTGAAGGAAGCCCTTCATGAAGTTGGGCTGCAAGGCATCACCGTTACTGAAGCCAAGGGTTTTGGCCGCCAGAAAGGCCATACGGAACTTTATCGTGGCGCCGAGTATGTGGTTGATTTTCTCCCCAAGGTAAAAATTGAAATCGTCCTCGAAGACGCATTGGTCGAACGGGCTCTGGAAGCGATCCAGCAAGCGGCCCGGACAGGACGCATTGGGGATGGAAAGATCTTCGTCTCCACTGTCGAGGAAGTTATTCGAATTCGCACCGGTGAAAAGGGTGCTGAAGCTATCTAGTCGTCCCGCCCTTTTACGGACAGGCAAGTAATTTTGAGTTTTAACGGTTAAACGAGAGAGACGTAGTCATGGTTGCTAAAGTATTGGAAATGATCAAGGAAAACGAAGTCGAATATGTAGACCTTCGTTTCACCGACCCTAAAGGAAAATGGCAGCATCTTGCCATGCATGTTGATGTTGTTGACGAAGACATGTTTGAAGATGGCGTTATGTTTGATGGCTCATCCATCACTGGTTGGAAGGCTATTAACGAATCTGACATGACATTAATGCCGGATCCGACTTCCGCAGTCATGGATGCCTTTGCTGCACGCTCAACGCTGATCATATTCTGCGATATTCTGGATCCGTTGAGCGGCGAAAGCTACGAACGTGACCCGCGCTCCGTTGCCAAGAAAGCAGAAGCTTTCCTTGCCAGCACCGGTGTTGGAGATACCATCAACGTCGGCCCCGAAATGGAATTCTTCATGTTTGATGATGTGCAGTTCTTAAATGACAGCCACCATACTTTCTATAAGCTGGGTGACGTCGAAGCGCCTCATATGACAGGTGAAGAAATGGAAGGTGGCAACCATGGTCATCGTCCGCGCGTAAAAGGCGGGTATTTCCCGGTACAGCCGGTTGATAGTGGCGCCGATATTCGCAGCGAAATGGTCTCCGTTTGTAAAGAAATGGGCATTGGTGTTGAAAAGCATCACCATGAAGTGGCTCCGAGCCAGCATGAATTGGGTATGAAATACAACACTTTGGTTTCTGCTGCTGATGAAATTCAGATTCAGAAATATGTGGTTCATAACGTTGCCCATGCTTACGGCAAGACGGCAACCTTTATGCCAAAACCGGTTTCTGGTGATAACGGCTCCGGCATGCACACCCATCAATCTATCTGGAAAGATGGCAAACCTGTCTTCGCCGGTTCCGGTTATGCAGACCTGTCTGAAACGGCCCTGTTCTATATCGGCGGTATCATCAAGCATGCGAAAGCCATCAACGCCTTCACAAATGCGGGGACAAATTCCTACAAACGCCTGATCCCGGGTTTTGAAGCGCCTGTACTTCTGGCTTATTCCGCACGGAACCGGTCAGCTTCCTGCCGGATCCCCTACTCGCCAAGCCCGAACGGTAAGCGCGTGGAAATTCGTTTTCCCGATTGTACTGCTAACCCGTATCTTGCTTTCGCAGCAATGATGATGGCCGGCATGGACGGCATCCAGAACAAAATCCACCCGGGCGATGCCATGGATAAGGATTTGTATGATTTGCCACCGGAAGAACTCAAAGACATCCCGACTGTTTGTGGATCGCTTCGTGAGGCGTTAGAATCCCTTGATGCCGACCGTGAATTCCTGAAAAAAGGGGGCGTCTTCACCGAAGACATGATCGACGCTTATCTGGCCATGAAATGGGAAGAAGTTTTCGCTTTCGAACATGCGCCGCATCCGATCGAGTTCGACATGTATTTCAGTGTCTAATTGCTGATACCCGTAAAAACAAAGAGGCCGCACTTAAATGCGGCCTCTTTTTTTGTCTGACAGGCCGCGCCATAGAGTCTGTTCAAGAATTGGCAAATCCATTCTCTCAGTAGCAAAGCTGGCTCTTCATCGCCCACATCAAACTGGTACCAAGGCGAGTTGCAAGGCACTGATTTCAAAATAATCGTTTCGAGACAGACCCTAACGGGTGCGAAAAATACTATTAAATAAAATTAGTAAAAGTATTTAAATAATAGATAAATATTTATAATAATATAGATTTAATACACAAATTGAAAAATACTTTTTTATTACCAAATTACGTTCAGTATTGTTTTATTTTTACTACTAATTTTTCAAAAAGGAAATAAAATGTCAGGAACACTTTCAAAATTAGCGTTAAGAGCACCTATTAGGAAAGCAATTTCTTCATCGCGGTTCAGTATCCGTCCAATGGTAGATATGTTTGCCACGCAACATCAAACACCGAACCTATTTTTTCAGTCCAAACGCTTTGCCATTAATTTTCATAACTGGGAAGCTGAATATAGGCGTGCCTTTCACTTTGAAAATAATTCTAGAACCGCAAATAGCATAGCAGATTTTACGTTAAGGCCCTATGACAAGGCCGACCCTTCGGGATGGTTTGATATTCAGAGCCATGGCGCGGAAAATGAAACCGGTGTTTTTAATGGTACTACGGAGGAAACCGCTCCAAACGCTATTCTCAGCCTAAGTAAGCCGTCTCAAGATTGGAACGGCGTAGGATTAACACTGGGACCAAAAGGAGGCCTGCCACATAATAATATTGAATCTGTCTTATCCGTTGAAAGCCTTACACGGATGATAACCGAAATGTTTCTTGGTGCTGATGCTGATAGTATCCAAGAATTACGTATAAAGGTGGGTGATGACGTCGCCAACAAGGTGATTTCAGAGTTCCAAAAGGGAATCCCGGAGGGCGCCAATATACGGATGCTCACTTGCTTTGCTGGGATGTATTTTGATGCCTATAAAAAATATCAGGCTCAGGAGCTGTCTACATTGACAGGTAAATGCATCATTGCGGCAAACACCCGTGTGGGGTTAGAATATGACCTCACCTCTGCCAGTCAAGAATATTCGACAAAGGTGATGTTACAGCCGGGCCCCGCGCCGGAATGGCGTCTATTTGTGCCAGGCGGACCGGCGTTTTTGGCAAAAAACGGCTACCCTAAGGACACTCCCTATATTGTCGTTGGCGAAGGCCCCAAGACAGGAGTGAAAACTAACGTCGTCGGAGATGATCTGGAAGTTGCTACAACGAATGCAAATGCAATTCTTGAAGAATTGAAACTGTGTACGAAAAGCGATGTTGCCAAGTAGAAATCCCAAAATAGGCTAACTAAAAAAATGAATAGTCGTTTCAAAGACCGGCATATTGGAAGTATTCAATATCAGCACTGTTGAAATTAAAGCTATTTCAGAGAGTCTGTTCAAGAATTAAGGCTTGAGTGAAAAGAGCAAATCAGCTTCTTCGTATTTAACGAAAAATATGGAGAGTTTTAATGGTTTGGACCCCTTTCACTCACGCTGACCAGGTGCGATGCAACCGGCGGCATTTTTTACGGTTCAATAGCGCGGGGGCGTCCCTCGTCGTCGATGGCGACAAATACATAGGTGCCTTCCGTTACCTTGATTTCTTCCGAATCCAGTTTACGGGCAACAATGGTCGTCAGTTTGACGGCCACCGACGTGCGGCCAACCCGCTCAATATCACCATAAATACTGACAATATCCCCGACTTTAATGGGCTGGTGGAATTTCATTGCTTCGACCGCAACAGTTACAGCCCGCCCTTTTACCCGTCGAGCCGCCATAATACCGCCCGCGATGTCCATTTGCGACAGCACCCAGCCGCCAAATATATCGCCATTGCTGTTGCAATCGCTCGGTTGCGGGGCCGTACGGATAACAGGGTCACGGAATTCAGTGGGCATGATCTTTAAGCTTCCTAATATCGACAAAATCAGAGTATAACTTATACACTTTCATCCCGGTGAGAGAATAGAATTTTACATAAACAATTGTTATCCTTTTAGTCAGTGAATTGCCTGTATGTCCGATCTTTTTCAGCAACCTAAATCCGAAAGCACCGATTACTCTGCGAAAGACATCGAGGTCCTTGAAGGCCTTGAACCGGTTCGCATGCGTCCAGGGATGTATGTTGGCGGAACCGACGAGCGCGCCCGCCATCATTTGGCAGCAGAAGTTCTGGATAACGCCATGGACGAAGCCGTTGCCGGATTTGCCACGCGGATCGATGTGGAGTTAATGGCCGACGGATCGCTCACTATTCGCGATAACGGCCGGGGCATCCCCATTGATCGACATCCTAAATACAAGGATAAATCGGCGCTTGAAGTTATCCTGACCACCTTGCATTCCGGCGGTAAATTCTCCAACAAGGTCTATCACACCGCTGGCGGCCTGCATGGTGTGGGCGTGTCTGTGGTGAATGCCCTGTCCGACCGCCTGACTGTGGAAGTCGCCCGTGATAAGGAGCTATGGCGTCAGGAATATTCCCGCGGTATCCCGCAAACCAAACTGGAAAAAGTCGGTGCGGCTCCAAATCGCCGCGGCACGAGCATCCAGTTCCATCCGGATCCGGAGATTTTCGAAGCCGGTACGGCGCTGCGCCCGGGCAAGCTTTATAAACTCGCTCGCTCCAAGGCCTATTTGTTCCGGGGTGTGGAAATTCGCTGGAAAGCCGCGCCTGAGCTGATCAAGGATGAAACACCGCAAGAAGCGGTCCTGCATTTTCCGGGCGGCCTCAGGGACTTCCTCGATGCCTCTTTGGATAATCGGCAAACCGTAACCACTGAGCCGTTTGCCGGTCGCACGGAAATAGAGGGAGATCGTGGTCGTGTGGAATGGGCCATCGCGTGGCCAGCGGATAACCAGTCTTTTCTCAGTTCCTATTGTAATACGGTCCCCACACCAGAGGGCGGCACCCATGAATTAGGCTTTCGCGGTGCCTTGATGCGCGGTCTCAAGGCGTATGGGGAATTGATCAATAACAAGAAAGCCTCACAAATCACCGCCGACGATATATTGGCGGGTGCCTGCGCCGTGCTGTCGGTTTTTATACCGGAACCACAATTTCAGGGCCAGACCAAGGAAAAGCTGACCACCACCGAAGCCACCCGGATTGTTGATCTGGCCATCAAGGACCATTTCGATAACTGGCTCGCGGCCGCCCCGGATCAAGCCAACAATCTTCTGGGCTGGGTGGTTGAGAAATCTGAGGAACGTCTGCGCCGACGTCAGGAAAAGGAAACCAGCCGCAAGACCGCCACCAGTCGCTTGCGCTTACCGGGCAAACTCGCCGACTGCGCCCAGAGCGGCAAAGAAGGCACGGAAATTTTTATCGTCGAGGGCGATTCCGCCGGCGGATCTGCAAAACAGGGCCGCAACCGGAAAACCCAGGCCATCCTGCCACTTCGCGGTAAAATCCTGAACGTCGCCTCTGCCGGTGCCGACAAGATCCGGGCCAATCAGGAACTGAAAGATCTTATGCAAGCGCTGGGCTGCGGTTTACGGGACAAATATCGGTCCGAAGATCTACGCTACGAAAAAGTTATCATCATGACCGATGCTGATGTGGATGGTGCGCATATCGCGTCCTTGCTCATGACGTTCTTCTATCGCGAGATGCGCCAATTGATCACCGATGGTCATCTGTATCTGGCGCAACCGCCGTTATATCGCATCTCACAAGGCGGGAAGACACTCTATGCCATGGATGATACGGATAAAGACAAATTGATGGAAACAGAATTTACCGGTCGCGGTAAGATAGATATCAGTCGTTTCAAGGGGTTGGGAGAAATGCCTCCCGCCCAACTTAAAGAAACGACCATGACCCCAGCGAAGCGTGTCCTGCTGAAAGTCGAGATTCCCATGGAAGAGTTTGGTGAAACGGCCGATCGGGTCGAAAGCCTGATGGGCAAAAAACCCGAATTGCGGTTTTCCTTCATTCAGGAGAATGCCCGCTTTGTCGAGGACATCGACGTTTAGGCTTTTCCGCCAGAAACCCCGTAAAATAAGCCAGTAGTTTTTCTACTGTCTCATATTCCACCCCTTTACGTTAGCGTGCCAGCCAGGTCCGCATAATATCCGTTGTCTTCTCTGGACATTCCATGGTCGGCAAATGTCCACTACCGGGCACTTCCGTATAAACTGCTGTCGGGATTTCAATGGCCATCTCGCGCTGCACACGCGGCGGAATAAGCGCATCTTGGGCGCCACTCAGCACCAACGTCGGACACCGAATATCCTGCAGCGTTCCGGTTAGTTCCTCGCGCGTCAATAATGCTTTTTCTTGACGAATAAATCCTTCTTTTCCAATATCTTCTGCCATTTTATAAATGCGACTTGTTAAGGTATCATCCGTCAATCGCGAAGGGTGGATCAACATCGGCAGCAAGGATTCCGTTACCCCTTTGAAGGTTTTGCCCCGTTCCACCAGCGTGATAAAGTCCTGTCGGCGCTGCCGCTCAATCGGGGTATCATTGATCGCCCGGCTATCCATAATCGCCAAATGGGTGACCCGTTCCGGCGCCTGGCGCATCACTTCCAACGCGATATAGCCGCCCATCGACAGCCCGGCGAGCGCAAATGTCGGGGGCGCCGACGCTAGCAACCGCGCCGCAATGGCGGGCATCGCGTCATCGGAATGGTGATCGGCGATCACGATTATGTATTGATTTTCGAAGGCGGCGATTTGATCGCGCCATAGATCCGCGGTGCATAAGAGCCCGGGAATAAGGATTAAAGTAGGTTTCACTATCATTTTGCCCTAATTTGTTGTAATATAATGCTTGATTCTGCTGAATTGGTTCTAATTACCAGTACAACGACAGTCGTTTTCTGAGAATAAAATTCTTTAAAATGTGACATTTAGGCAGGATTTAACCGTTTTACACCTGTATTATTAGAAAATACGCAGGAAACGTTTGACAGAGCGCCCCTTTTCACTAGATTGCGCTGTGTTTTACAGACTTTACACCATTTTTATACGGCAGTTCTTTATATATGAATTTTGCAGATCTTGGCTTAAGCCCTGAAGTTTTGAAAGCGGTCGGGGATTCCGGATACGATACCCCTACTCCCATCCAAGAAAAAGCCATCCCCTATGTCCTTATGGGGCGGGATGTTCTCGGTACGGCGCAGACTGGTACTGGAAAAACGGCCAGCTTCACGCTTCCGATGATCGACATTCTGGCGTCCGGCCAGGCAAAATCCAGAATGCCACGATCCCTCATCTTGGAACCGACGCGCGAACTCGCGGCGCAGGTTGCAGATAATTTTGAAAATTACGGAAAATACAGCAATCTGTCCATGGCCCTGCTTATCGGCGGTGTGTCATTCGCAGATCAGGAAAGCAAGCTGGATAAGGGCGTCGATGTTTTAATCGCAACGCCAGGCCGCCTGCTTGATCATTTTGAGCGCGGCAAGGTTTTACTCAACGGCGTCAAGACACTGGTGATCGATGAAGCTGACCGGATGATGGATATGGGCTTTATTCCAGATGTGGAACGCATTGTGTCATTGATGCCACCGCTCCGTCAGACACTGTTTTTCTCGGCGACCATGTCCAAAGACATGCGCAAGCTGGCCGACAAGTTCCTGATGAACCCGAAAGAAGTCGAGGTGTCTGTGCCGACTGATACGGCCAAGACTGTGACACAAGGACTATTAACTGTCCAACGCTCTGAGAAGCGCCCGGCCATTCGTAAATTGCTCAAAAACGAGAGCGTGAAAAACGCCTTTATTTTCTGCAACCGAAAAAAGGACGTGGATATTCTGTACGGTTCTTTGGACAAACACGGCTTCAACGCGGGGGCAATGCATGGCGATATGAGCCAGAGCCACCGTATGGAAACACTGGCCAAGTTCAAATCCGGCGAAATTTCTCTTCTCGTCTGCTCCGATGTTGCCGCGCGCGGAATTGATGTCAGTTCCGTCAGCCATGTTTTCAACTTCGACGTCCCGTCCCATGCAGAAGACTATATCCATCGCGTTGGTCGGACCGGTAGAGCGGGCCAACAAGGCCACGCCTACACCCTCGCAACCAAAAGCGATGGCAAGTATCTTGAAGCCATCTACAAACTTGTCGGTAAAAAAATACCGCCCCTGACCATTGATGGCATGGACGAGATCGCCGACGAAGCATCGGAAATTTCCGCTCGCGAAAAACGTCAGACGAAGACACCATCGCGCAGCCGGACCCGGACTCCTCGGAAAACCACAAAAGAAGCAGCGACAAAAGAAGCAGCCACAAAAGAAGTAGCGACAACAACCGACGCGAAGACTGTTTCGGATAACAAAACAACCGAAAAGGCCGCCGCAAAGACGACATCAACTAAAACGGTAGAAAAAGAAACCGTTGCCTCAACCCCCCGGCAATCGCAAAATAAATCGCGGCAGTCACGCTATTCTAAAAATGATGAGGGCGTTCCGGTAATGGGTCTGGGTGATAATGTCCCAGCTTTCTTCAAAATCCCTTTTCGCAAATCCGCGTCAGAATAGATACCAATTAAAAAGCTGATTCTGCGGAATTGGCTTTTTTAATTTTCACACGCTCTGTCATTCCCAAAAAATATAGTTTTGTGCTATAAATTTCATTTGGGTTTTATTCCCCGATAACTAAGAGGAATCCGCCAATGAAAACAATCTTTATCATGGTGAAGTGTGAGCTTGGAAAAGCCTATGACGTCGCTGCTAAAACTGTTGAGAATGTTGAGCAAGTATCCGAGGTCTATTCGATTTCCGGTAAATATGACTTGATGATGAAATGCTATCTATCTGACGAGCAGGATATTGGCCATTTCGTCAATGAGAAAATTCAGATCTTGGGGAATATTAAAGACACTTTTACGATGATTACCTTCAAGGCATTCAACTAAACGTAAAAACTGTTTACAATTATTGCTCCAATACCAAGAGTGAATAGCAATTTTAAACAAATTCTTTGCTCTATTTCAAAAAATACCTAATCTATCAGCTGCTTAATTGGTCGAGGCAGGTAAAGGGTCTGCTTCCACTCAGCACAGGGAGTTATATCGTGAACAAGAAATTTATTGGCCTTGTCTCCGCAATTGCGTTGCTAGGCACACCCGCTCTGTCCGTTGCGGCAGACAGTGTGAAAATCGGATTCGTGACAACTTTGTCAACGGGTGCCGGTGCAATTGGTAAGGATATGCGCGAAGCCGTTGATCTTGCCGTAGACCATCTTGGCGGCAAAATGGCCGGTAAAGATATTGAAATCATCTATGAAGACGACGGGTTCAAACCTGAAATCGGAAAACAGAAAACCGACAAACTTGTCAAAAAAGACAAAGTCGATTTTGTCGCCGGTTATATCTGGAGCCATGTTCTTATGGCGTCCTATAAAAGTGTCGTTGACAGTGATACCTTCTTAATTAGCTCAAACGCCGGTCCAAGCCCGGTTGCCGGAAAGCTTTGCCATGAGAATTTCTTCTCGACATCATGGCAGAATGACCAGACTCCCATGGCTATGGGTGAAGTCCTTAATCAGCGCGGCATTAAGAACCTGTACATTATGGCGCCTAATTATGCGGCTGGTAAGAATATGGTCACCGGTGTCGAGCGGACATTTAAAGGAAATATCGTCGGCAAAGACATGACGAAATTCCCAGCCCAGCTCGACTTTTCTGCTGAACTGGCGAAAGTCCGCGCGGCGAAACCTGATGCCCTCTTCGTTTTCTATCCTGGAAAGCATGGCGCACAGTTCATGAAACAGTATTCGCAAGCCGCCCTCGCCGCGTCTGTTCCGCTTTATACAGTTTTCACAGTAGATAGCATCAGCTTGCCGCGTATTGGCGAATTGGCCGATGGCAGCCTGATGACACAATTCTGGTCACCAGACCTCGACAATCCTGCCAACAAAAAATTCGTTGCGGATTTCAAGGCAAAATACGGCCATTACCCCAGCCATTATGCAGCACAGTCTTATGATTCAATCATGCTGATCAACAGTGCTGTTGAAAAAGTAAAAGGCGACTTGAGCAATCGGGACGATACGCGGAATGCTCTGCGTCTCGCTGAATTCGACAGTATTCGCGGGAACTTCAAGTTTGGACAAAACCATATGCCCATCCAGAATTTTTACCTGCGTCAAGTAGGCAAAGATCCTGAAGGCGTCTACACCACGAAAATTGTCGATACCGTCTATGTCGACCATCAGGACACATATGTAAAAGACTGTAAATTATCCTGGTAATATCTACGCTACCGTTTTTACAGAAACAATTAAGCGCGCAGCTGCAGCAGTCGCTGCGCGCTTTTTTCTTCGTTATCTTTACACCCTTCTTTTAAGGTCCCCCCATGAACTGGTTGCTTTTGCTGGAACAAGTATTGAACGGGTTCCAACTCGGCATATTGTTGTTTCTGCTCGCGGCAGGCTTGACGCTTGTCTTCGGGATCATGGATCTGGTCAATCTGGCCCATGGGTCCCTCTACATGATGGGAGCCTATTTTTGTGCCACCTTTACCGGCTGGACAGACTCCTTTTTGTTGGGGGCGCTTTTAGCCATCCCGGCGACCTTTATTCTTGGGGTGCTCGTCGAAGTCATCGCCCTTCGAAATTTATATGCCCGCGATCATCTTGACCAAGTTCTGGCGACTTTTGGCCTGATCCTGTTTTTTAACGAATTGGTCCGCCTCATCTGGGGACCCATCGGCCTCGACATACCGCTACCTGACTTCCTGAATTCCACAGTAGAGGTTATTCCCGGTGTGCCCTACCCGACTTACCGCGTTGCCATTATTCTGGTTGGTTTCCTCGTCGCCGGACTGCTGTATGTCATCGTTTCCAAAACCCGCATGGGCATGCTGATCCGCGCCGGCGCCAGCAACCGGGAAATGATTGGCGCGCTCGGAATTAATATCAAACTGCTCTTTACCCTTGTTTTCGGTTTAGGGGCTGCGTTAGCGGCCCTCGCAGGGTTAATGGCTGGACCGATCCTTTCCGTGGAGATCGGTATGGGGGATGGTATTCTCATCCTGACCCTTGTTGTCATTGTCATTGGCGGCATCGGGTCCATCAAGGGAGCGTTTATTGCGGCCATCATTGTCGGGCTGATCGATACGGTTGGGCGGTCCTTCTTGCCGGAAATCCTGAAACTGATGGTTGCCGAAGATAGCGCTGCTACGGCAGCACCAGCCATTTCCTCCATGCTCATATACATCCTGATGGCGCTTGTGCTGGCGATCAGACCGCAAGGCCTGTTCCCGCCGAAGGGAGTTGGTCGGTGAGCATTTCCCCGCGCTTCCTGATTAACAGCGCCCTGATCCTTTTCCTGGCACTGGTGCCTTTCATCGCCGAAATGTTTGATGACGCCTTCTATGTGGGCCTGACCACCCGTATTCTCATTTTGGCCATTGCCGCCCTCAGCCTCAACCTGCTGATCGGCTATGGCGGCATGGTGAGCTTTGGTCATGCGGCCTACATCGGTGTCGGTGCCTATATGGTCGGCATCGGGGCCTTTCATGCTTTTGAAGACGGCGTCGATTGGATGCTGAACGGCTATGTGCAACTGTTTGGCGCGCTTTTTGGATCTGCGGTTATTGCGCTTGTCATCGGGGCGATCAGCCTTCGGACCCGTGGTGTATATTTTATCATGATCACCATGGCCTTTTCCCAGATGCTGTATTTCACAGCTGTGGGTGTGGAGACTTATGGCGCCGATGATGGTCTCAGCATTTATTCGCGCAGCGATATGATGGGGCTGATCGATCTGAGTAATGAAAACAGCCTGTATTACCTGGTTTTCTTCTCCTTGCTTATTCTTCTCTATCTCATGCATCGGATAGTTCAGTCGCAATTTGGCGCGGTGATCCGTGGCAGCAAATCCAATGAAGCCCGGATGCGGTCCATTGGATTTTCGCCGTATAAATATCGTCTGGTGGCTTTCGTTATTGCCGGCACCATGGCCGGCTATGCCGGATTTCTAATGGCCAACCTCAATGATTTTGTCAGTCCCGACATGATGCATTGGACGCGATCCGGTGATTTGATCATCATGATCGTGCTGGGCGGTATTGGCAATTTGTTCGGCCCGCTTTACGGCGCTGTTGCTTTTCTTATGCTCGAAGAGCTGCTGTCCTCCATCCCTCTGACAGTCGGCGGATTGCGGGTCGGTGAATATTGGCAATTGATCTTCGGACCGCTCCTTATCGTTATTGTTCTGTATGCTCGCAATGGCATCGATAGCTTCTTGCCCGGAAAAGATAAGCGCTCATGAGTATAGATCTTCTCATTGTCGACAATTTGGTCAAACGCTATGGCGGCTTGCTGGCAACAGATAGTTTGTCTCTGACCGTTCGCCAGGGTGAGCTGCACGCCATCATCGGTCCCAATGGGGCTGGTAAGACAACTCTGATCAAGCAACTGACCGGAGAAATCCTGTCGGACACCGGGTCCGTGTCTTTTGATGGCCGACAAATTCGGCGGATGTCTGAACCGGCTCGCTCCCGTCTGGGATTGGCCCGATCCTTTCAGATTACGTCGTTGTTCCAGAATTTCTCGGTCCTTGAAAATATTATGCTCGCCGTACAGGCCCATAGTGGTCATTCCTTTCGCTTCTGGCGCCCGGCCAACGAGACGGCGTCGCTTATCGAGCCTGCCCTTGAAACCCTTCGTCAGATGGGACTGGAAAACAAGAAAGATACTCTTGTCTCCTCTCTCAGCCATGGTGAGCAGCGCCAGCTTGAAATTGCCGTGGCGCTCGCGACCAATCCAAAAATGCTGCTGCTCGATGAGCCTATGGCCGGCATGTCAGTGGAAGACAGCGCCAATCTCGTCACGATACTGAAGACCCTTAAAGAGCATTATTCAATTTTATTGATCGAGCATGATATGGACGCCGTTTTCAGTCTCGCCGACCGCATTACTGTTCTGGTATATGGCAAGGCCATCGCCACCGGCACGCCCGAGGAAATACGTGGCAACGCAGAAGTTCGCCACGCCTATCTCGGCGAGGAGGCCTGATCATGCTTGAAGTCAATTCCATAAATACCTTCTATGGCCAAAGTCAGGTGCTGTTCGGCATGTCGCTCAAAATAGCCGCCGGTGAAGTTATCACCTTGATGGGGCGCAACGGCATGGGCAAAACCACCACGGTACGCTCGATTATGGGATTGACCCCGGCCCAATCCGGCGAGATCTTGTTTAAATCTGTGAATATTACCACGCAGCCTTCCTACAAAATTGCCAGGCTTGGCGTCGGTCTGGTTCCCGAAGGACGCATGATCTCCCCTAATCTCGACGTCCTGGAAAATCTAGTGGCAACGGCTTATGCTGGCCCCAATGGGAACGGTAGCTGGAGCCTTGAGCGCGTCCTCGGACTATTTCCCCGACTGCGGGAGCGTAAAACCAGCATGGGCAATCAGCTGTCAGGCGGCGAACAGCAGATGCTGGCCATCGCTCGCGCCTTGATGACCAACCCAGACTTACTCATCCTCGATGAAGCGACGGAGGGATTGGCCCCACTGATCCGTGAAGAAATCTGGGCATGCCTCACCGGATTGAAGCAAGAGGGCCAATCAATTCTGGTGATCGACAAAAACGTCCTGGCGCTTAGCAAATTCGCGGATCGCCACTATATCATGGAAAAAGGGCAAGTTGTCTGGGAGGGCAGTTCAACCTCATTAATTGAAGATAAAGAGATCAAATACAAGTATTTGGGGCTATAAAGATAATTAACGGTTATTTTTTAACATATTAGTAATCAATTCATGGTTATGTTTCGCATTAGATTGTCATAATTTAATCAAATTTTTACCGTTTTAGGAAGCAAGCGTCCGATGCAAAGCGACTCCTATAAAACAACCGAAGCCAACGCCGCCAAAACCATGGCGTTGCTGAAGGATCAAAATATTCGCCAATTGCCCAAGAATTATACTATTTGGTATGAATATCTGACGGAATCAAATCCCGACCTAGTGCGTCGTGTCAACGAGCTTATGGAATCGGATGGAAAATTCACTGATAAAATCGCCAGCGAAATTTATAGCGATTTCTTCACTTTCGAAAAAGAAAGCAAAGCCATTCAGGAAACCAATCGTATCGTCCAGAAATCGATGGACACAGTGATGGTGAACCTAAACGCGACAACTGGTGATTTTGCCAAATATGGTGAACAGCTTTCCGACTTCGCAACCAAAGCAGACGGCCTCAGCGTTACAGAGCTGCAAGATGTTATTGGTGAGATTGTCAGCCAGACCACCACCATGTCCGACAATGCGAAAAACCTGAATAATAGTCTGGATAGTGCGTCGCAGGAAATTTCCGACTTACGCAAGCTATTGGATGAAGTACAAAAGGAAGCGCTAACCGATGGTTTAACGGGTATCGCGAACCGGAAAAGCTTTGACGCGGCTCTCGTGAAAGCAACAGCCATGTCCATGGAAACGAATACCCCCACCTGTCTGGTTCTTTCCGATATTGATCATTTCAAGATATTCAACGATACCCACGGACATCCCTTTGGCGATTTGGTTTTAAAATTGGTCGCGAAAACATTGACCGGCGGCGTTGGCAGAACAGCCACGGCAGCCCGTTATGGCGGCGAAGAATTCGGCATTATCCTGCCCAACACCGAACTGGATGAAGCTGTAGACATTGCCAACGACTTGCGCACCGCTGTCTCTTCGAAGAAACTGATCAAGCGGTCAACAGGCGAAAATGTCGGGAAAATTACCATGTCATTCGGCGTCGCACTTTATACCCCTCGCGAAGATGCCATGACATATATCAATCGTGCAGATGAAGCCCTTTATGCCGCAAAGAATGCTGGCCGAAATCAGGTAAAACATTTACAGGGCACTTTGGCCCGCGCGAGCTGACTTCTAAATTCCTCACACTCAAAGCGGTTGTCCTCGACAGCCGCTTTTTTTTGCCAATAATATTTTTACTCGGCATCTTGGTCATATCTAGGTAATCTTCCCTTTATCATTTTTCCAAAACCGGCTAATGATACACTTAAGTAAAAAAAACGAGGAAATCTGTACTATGTCTTATTCGACCATTTTACTGGATATTCAAGATGGCGTCGCAAAACTTACTCTTAATCGTCCTGAAAAATTAAACAGTTTCAGTGCCTTAATGCACAGAGAATTGAAGGACATTCGGCCCGAGTTGGAAAGCGATAACGTCCGTTGCATTCTAATAACTGGCGCCGGTCGAGCATTTGGTGCGGGTGCTGATCTTTCGGATGAAGGGGATGCCGAAAACCCTCGCCTCGCTGCAGGGGAAGCTTTGGAAAAACAATATAATCCATTGATCCTTTTCCTGCGTGAGTTGGACAAGCCGGTTATCGCCGCCGTAAACGGCATCGCCGCTGGGGCGAGCATGAGCCTCGCACTTGCAAGCGATATTGTTCTCGCCGCCCACTCAGCCTATTTCCTACAAGCATTTTGCCATATTGGCCTTATTCCCGATGCCGGAAGCACTTATTTTCTGCCACGATTGGTGGGTTCAGGCAAAGCCATGGGGCTAGCCATGCTCGGCGACAAGATTTCTGCTGAGGATGCAGAAAAAATGGGGCTCATTTGGAAAGTATACGAAGATGACGAGCTGATGGAGGCGGCGGAGAGTCTGGCAAAACGCATGGCATTCGGTCCAACAAAAGGCTATGCCCTGATCAAACAAGCAATGAATGCCAGCCTTGGCAATGACCTTAAAACCCAATTGGATGTGGAACGGGATTTTCAGCAAATAGCCCATCACACGGAAGATTTTCAAGAAGGTGTCGCCGCCTTCATGGAAAAACGGCCCGCAATATTCAAAGGCCGTTAAGATGGCGGATAATGAAAGCCTAACGCCTGAATACGTCGCCAAAACAGTGGCGGAAACCATGTACCGAAAAGATACAGCCGCGCAACATCTTGGCATTGCCCTAAAGGACATTGGTCCGGGCCGCGCAGTCATGACAATGCGCGTTACGGGATCCATGTTGAACGGGCATAATATCTGTCATGGCGGTTTCGTCTTCACCCTTGCGGATACTGCTTTCGCCTATGCTTGTAATGCGTATAATCAAAATGCAGTAGCTCAATCGGCGCAAATAAATTTTCTGAAAGCGGTATCTCCGGATTCGCTTTTAACCGCAACGGCAGAAGAACAATCAAGAACCGGCCGAACGGGCTTATATGACATTACTGTTACTAATGAACAGGGCATCGTTGTCGCTCTTTTCCGCGGTAACTCCCACACTATCAAGGGACAAATGATCCCCGGTCTCACAGCGAAAGAAGAAAAATGAAAAAGGCTTATATTTGTGATGCGACAAGAACACCGATTGGCCGCTACGGCGGATCCTTGTCAGCTGTCCGGCCAGATGACCTCGGCGCAATTCCTATCAAGGCTCTGATGGAGAGAAATCCATCTGTTGATTGGGAGAAAGTTGACGATGTGATTTTTGGCAATGCCAATCAAGCCGGAGAAGACAATCGGAATGTTGCGCGCATGAGCTCATTGTTGGCGGGATTACCCGAAACAGTATCCGGTGCGACCATTAATCGCCTGTGCGGATCCGGTATGGACGCCACGGCAACAATTGCGCGGCAAATCATGACCGGTGAAGCCGAACTAGGAATTTCCGGCGGCGTGGAAAGCATGAGCCGAGCTCCTTTTGTCATGGGTAAGGCAACGGCAGCATTTTCGCGCAATGCGGAAGTTTATGATACGACCATCGGTTGGCGTTTCGTGAATAAAAAAATGCATGAAGGTTTTGGAACTGATTCAATGCCTGAAACCGCTGAAAATGTCGCAGAAGATTACCAAATTCGCCGGGAAGACCAGGATCTATTTGCCCTGCGTAGCCAGGAAAAAGCATCCGCAGCTCAAGAAAACGGTACATTAGCCGAAGAAATTACACCCGTTCATATCCCGCAACGTAAGGGGGATCCAATTGTTGTTGATCGTGACGAACATCCGCGAGCAACAAGTATTGAAAAATTGGCGGCGTTAAAGGCGCCCTTCCGCGCGGGAGGATCCGTGACCGCTGGAAATGCCTCCGGTGTCAATGACGGTGCCTGCGCCATTCTTTTGGCGTCAGAGGAGGCCATGGAAAAATATGGCCTGACTGCAAAAGCACGGGTACTTGGAGCGGCGACAGCCGGTGTCCCTCCTCGGATTATGGGGATGGGTCCTGCTCCAGCCAGCAAAAAACTTCTCGACCGTCTAGGCCTCAGTATCGACGAAATGGATGTTATTGAACTGAATGAGGCTTTTGCAGCCCAGGGTCTCGCCGTGATGCGGGAACTCGGATTGAAAGATGATGATCCCAGGGTCAATCCATTGGGCGGTGCCATTGCTCTGGGCCATCCGCTGGGAATGTCGGGCGCGCGCCTGATCACGACTGCCATGTATCAACTTCAACGATCAGGTGGCCGTTATGCTCTTTGCACAATGTGTATCGGTGTTGGTCAGGGTATCGCTACTGTCATCGAGCGGGTTTGAACACCAATAAAAACTAAATGAGGGAATGATGCGTCTAAAACCACCGTCACATGCGGACCTGGATCCAATTGAGATTGCTAGTCGCGATGAGATATCGGCCTTACAAGTTGAGCGTTTGAAAAATAGCCTTGCACATAGTTATGCAAATGTGCCGCTTTTCAAAGACAGGTTTGATGCCGCCGGCGTCCATCCAGATGATTTTCACTCCCTTGACGATCTCGCGAAGTTCCCGTTTTGTAAGAAACAGGACCTTCGCGACAACTATCCTTTTGGAATGGTTGCTGTCCCAAAATCAGACGTCGTCCGCTTTCACGCGTCTTCCGGGACAACAGGACGCGCAACCGTCGTTGCCTATACACAGCGGGATATCGATACCTGGGCAGATCTGGGGGCGCGATCCATACGAGCATGCGGGGGAACGAGAGACCACACCGTCCATGTGACATATGGATACGGTCTCTTTACAGGCGGCCTGGGCGCGCATTATGGAGCAGAACGTCTCGGCTGTGCCGTTGTACCTATGTCAGGGGGACAAACAGAGCGTCAGGTTCAGGTGATCAACGACTTCGGTGCCGATATTATTATGGTAACGCCATCTTACATGCTGGCCATAGCCGAAGAATACGAACGTCAAGGCCTTGATCCCAGAAAAAGCCCGCTAAAGGCTGGTATCTTCGGGGCGGAGCCCTGGACGAATGCCATGCGGGATCAAATTGAGGAACGCTTTGATATCGACGCTTTGGATATTTATGGATTATCTGAAGTTATGGGCCCAGGTGTCGCGGTCGAATGCCTTGAATCAAAAGATGGGCCTGTAATCTGGGAAGATCATTTTTATCCAGAAATCATTGATCCCGATACTGGTGCAATTTTACCCGACGGAGAGAGGGGTGAGCTCGTTTTCACCTCTTTGACCAAAGAGGCTTTTCCCGTTATTCGTTATCGGACGGGGGATTTATCACGGCTGTTGCCTGGAACATCCCGATCCATGCGCCGCATGGAAAAAATAACCGGCCGCACAGATGATATGCTGATAATTCGTGGGGTTAATCTGTTTCCTTCGCAAGTGGAAGAGCTGGTTGTCCAGACAAACGGGCTTTCGGCTCACTACATCTTGGAAGTCCGGCGTGAAGGCGCCCTTGATTCCCTGACAGTTCGTGTGGAGCGGGAATTATCTGCCACACCCGATGCCAGCACCGCAAAAGAACTTCAACACCGCATAAAAGGCGTGCTCGGTGTGAGTGCCGCGATTGACGTCTGCGAACCCGGCTCCGTCGACAGATCGCTTGGCAAAGCAAAACGAGTATTGGATCTTCGCAAACTATAATAAGGGTTAGAATACTTCATTATGTCCACGCAGTTTTCAGGATTCCCCAAAGACCTTATGGTTTTTTATTCAGAGCTCATTGAGAATAACAATCGCCCCTGGTTCGCCGAAAACAAACAGCGGTTCAAGGATGTCGTGGTTTACCCGATGAGCGACTTTATCGAAGCTATGGCGCCTCGTTTGGAAGCCATAGCCCCTATGTATATTGCGGATCCAAGACCAAATGGTGGCTCGATGTTTCGCATTTATCGTGACGTACGATTCTCGCGGGATCCACGACCTTACAAAGAGCATTGTGCCTGTCAGTTTCGGCATCAGGCCGGCCGGGATGCGCACGCACCGGGGTTTTATGTGCATATTGCCCCCGATGGCG
This sequence comes from Sneathiella sp., assembly GCF_036960985.1. Taxonomy (NCBI): domain Bacteria; kingdom Pseudomonadati; phylum Pseudomonadota; class Alphaproteobacteria; order Sneathiellales; family Sneathiellaceae; genus Sneathiella; species Sneathiella sp. Next base: position 24,083 of record NZ_JBALWD010000040.1, read on the forward strand.
TCAGAATTGGTGGCGGAGTCTATATGCCGCCTGCCCCGGTTTTAGCGGAAATTCGACGCAATATTCACGAGCAAAGCACCAAATGGAATGCGATCACAAAAGATCCCGAATTTATTTCTACCTTTACAAGTGTGGATGGCGATGGCTTGAAGCGTGCGCCCAAAGGATATGACATCGATCATCCTGATATTGTCGATTTACGCAGAAAAACCTTTTTTGTGATGAAACCCCTGACGTCATCAAAGAGCATCACGACGCCCGGTTTTATTGATGAAGTCGACGATGCTTTTCAAAAAGCTGTGCCTTTTATGCGCTTTTTGACAAATGCCGTGGACTTGCCTTTCTAATTTTTGATCTTCTTTAATAAGATTCTTAACCCGCTGTTAAGACGAATTTTCTAAGCTTCTTCCTAGCAACCGAATTTTACGGTCACTGCAAGGAAGCGTGCCATGATGAATGTTATTGAACTTCACCCGGAAACAACGGTGGATCTCTATAGTACCGCCCATAATCTGATTTTGCATCAGGGCGAGCATGCCGTTGATCTATTGCGCGGCGAAGCTCAAAATTTGCGCGATACAAACCGGGCCGAAGAAGATCTATACGCTTGTGTGGAATTATTGCGAGTCGTCAACGAGCTGATCGACATGGAGATGGCTGGCCCCATCCATTAAATTAAAAAAGGCGGCTAATGCCGCCTTTTCATTGCAGCTTTCGTAGTGTGTTCAGCTTTGTAGCACGACACGGCCAACAATTTTTCCAGCCCTTAAATCTTCCAGCGTCGCATTCGCTTCCGCCATGGGGCGAGGTGTAATTGCCAGCTCACTCAATTTGCCGGCTTTAGCCAAATCCATCAATTCGCGCATTTCTGATAAGCTGCCCACATAACTTCCCTCGACCGACATCGCCTTGATCGGAAACATCGGGATCGGCATGGAAAAACTCCCGCCGAATAAACCAACAATTACAAGCTTACCGCCTTTGGCCAGAACCTTAGCACCAAAGGCCGCACTGCTTTCTGCACCAACAAAATCAATGGTGGCATTCACACCGCCGCCTGTCATGCCCATAAAGCTTTTAAAGGTTGCCGGATCGGACGGATCAATTGCCGCGACCGCACCGGCATCCAGGCCGGCCTGGCGTTTTTCAGGATCGATGTCAGCTACATAGATCTCCGCATTGGTCACAGATTTGGCAATTGCCATGGCGGCAAGCCCGACGCCACCCGCACCAATAACCAGCAATTTGCCACCATCTGTCCGTGATTTGACCTTTTTAAGGGCACCATACGCTGTCAAACCAGAACAAGTGTACGTGCAGGCAAGATCTTTCGATAAATCACCGTAATCCAAAAGATACTTGGAATTTGGAACCACTAGCGTATCCGAATAGCCGCCATTTACGTTAATACCGAGCGCGCGCGGACGGTTACATAAATGTTCATTGCCAGATGCGCAAATATTACATTGATCGCAGCCAATCCAAGGGAAAACTACGCGCTTGTCGCCAACGGCTACGTCTTTAACATTCTCGCCGACTGCGGTAACAGTTCCAACAATCTCGTGACCCAATGTGAACGGTAATTCTCGCCCAGCCTTAATATCCAGCTGTTTCCCATGCCCCAGATCAAAATGACCTTCCCACATATGGATGTCGCTGTGACAGACGCCGCATGCTGTCACATTGACAAGAACCTCATCTCCAGATGCTGTTGGATTCTCTCCAGTATTTTCAACGAGGGGGGCGCCATATTCTTCAAATTGGTAGCTTTTCATACTTGTTTCCTTGTTTTTCTTATCTGCTGTCGAGCATAATCAATGTAAGAGGCCTGCGAAAGAGCTAGTTTATACTTGAGCATCATTTTCTGTTCGGGCGCTTGCGAACATAATATTGCGGACTATTTACAATAGATTTCATAAGATATATTTTCCGATACATCTCAATTCCAATAGGAATAAATTATCGTGCAAGATAATCTCAGTTTAGTACAACTTCAAACCTTCTTATGGGTGACCTCCCTACGCAGTTTTCGTAAAACAGCGGAGAAAATGAATGCCACCCAACCTGCTATTTCATCGCGTATAGCAAAACTCGAAGAAATTTTGGGTGTACGACTGTTTGAACGGGAAACCGGGCAAATACGTCTCACAGCAAAAGGCCTGGAACTCCTGCCCTACGCTGAGAAAATGCTCCGTACATCGGCTCTTTTACGAGACCGTATTGGTGATACAACGGCGATTTCTGGAATTCTACGCCTTGGCGTATCCGAGACCATCGTTCATACTTGGCTGCCGCAGTTTATCTCCGGCCTTCATAGCAAATTTCCGGATATAGATGTTGAAATCATGGTGGATGCAACGATCAACTTGCGACGTGAGTTGATGGAACGTTCACTGGATTTCGCTTTTTTGATGGGCCCGGTGTCGGAGTTCCATATCGAAAACCATGACTTAATGGATTTCTCTTTGATTTGGGCAGCTTCACCAGAGCTCGAAATTCCCACTGAACAGCAATTGTCGCTCGCCGAACTGGCAAAATACCCGTTTTTGACGTACGCCCGGAATACACGCCCTTATGCGGAAATCACACGCCAACTGCGACAATCAACAGAACTACCGACCCGGATTTTTCCATCAAGCTCACTTGCCGCTATTTTAAGAATGACGCTTGACGGTATTGGTATTGCGACGCTCCCCAAGGCCATGATTAGGCGAGAACTTGAAACCGGCTTACTCCAGGAAATTAAATCTGACTGGGTCCCCTCTGCTCTAAAATTCACGGCCTCTTACCCAACGGATCCGTATAATCCCATCACTGAAAAAGTAGTGAGTCTGGCGTTGGAAATTACCCAAAACTACCAAAAACAAGAGTAAACTCGAAGTAATATTGGTAATAAACGGCGTAAAATTCAAATTTGACCTCTCATGCATATTATTTGAGAAGGTATGTAATACTTTGAAATTAAATATATTTTATAGAAAAATATATTCAAATGAAATTTCCCATAAAATTAATTTATCGGAACATCTAAAATTTAAGAATTAGAATTTACTTCCTCAATATGGAATAACATTTCCAACGCACACGCTGAGATTTTTCGAAATTGATTTTCAGCATGACGAATTGGGGATCGCAAATAACATGACCAAGAATGAAACTGCTGTGTTCTTTCAGCAATTGAAAAATTGCTCCCCGGGCGAAATTCGTTCAGCGATTCGACGGGGCGATTATTCCGGACAAACGTCTGGCCTCGGCCTAGGGTATTTGCAGGGCAACGTTGCAATCGTGCCGTCAGAATATGCTCTCGATTTCTTTCGATTTTGCCAGCGAAATCCAAAGCCCTGTCCTTTAGTAGGCGTTACCGATGGCAGTAGTTCCCTCCTCCGTGATCTGGGAAAAGATGTCGATATAAGAAGTGATGTACCTGCCTACAATATCTACCGCAACGGCGATCTCGTCGAGACCAAAGAGGACATCAGTGATATCTGGACAGATGATTTGGTGGCTTTCGTTCTCGGTTGCTCGTTCTCCTTTGAAGAAGCGTTAATATCAGAAGGCATTCCCATACGGCACATGGACGAGAACAAGACAGTTCCTATGTATCGTACAAATATTGCAACAACCGCTGCGGGACCTTTTACCGGCCCTCTCGTCGTCTCCATGCGGCCTATGTCACAGACAAACGCCATTCGGGCCATAAATATTACGTCCCGCTTCCCCCAAGCTCATGGATCGCCGGTTCACATCGGAGATCCGGCCACAATCGGGATCTCCGATATCAACTCACCAGATTGGGGAGACGCAACTGAAATCAAGGCAGGAGAAGTGCCCGTCTTTTGGGCCTGCGGTGTCACGCCGCAAGCGGTTATCCGATCCGCCAAATTGCCGATCTTCATTTCACATGCACCGGGGCACATGTTGATCTCGGACATAAAAAGCTGGGATACCACCCGGCTGCAAGAACCAAAACTCTAACCAACCAACTAAAACTTTAATCCTAACAGGGAGAAACACGATGAAATCATTTATAAAACTAGGCTCTGCTGCCGCCTTGATAGCTGCAGTCAGCTTTATCGGATTGCCGGCCCAGGCCGATGATCCAATCGTTATTAAAGGCGTCGGTACATGGGGCAGCCTGACCAATTATCAGAAGCACGAAGGTCCTTTCTGGAACGAAAAAATAGCTGTTGCATCAAATGGTATGATTACCGGTGATATCAAACCGCAAACAGAGCTCGGTCTAAAGGGCTTTGAAATCATGCGTCTTTTAAAGTTAGGTGTTTATGACTATGCCTACGGACTGCCGGGTTATGTTGCCGCAGAAAATCCTGTTTTTGAAGGTGCTGATTTATCTTCTGTTACTCAGGATATCGCGACACAACGGAAAGTCGCCGAAGCCTATTTTCCAATTTTGGAAAAAGCTGTTACTGAAA
>NZ_JBALWD010000041.1:0-27708 GCF_036960985.1 Sneathiella sp.
CGGAAAGGCGGGGCAAATGACCGTTATGTTACTGGCTAGATACTCATGCATTGCGTCACTGACGGGGCCAATATTACCGCGTGGTGTCGAGTCGAAGGTTGAGCAATATTTGAAAAAGAATTGATGCGCTGATTTGCCCTGCAACCATCTTAATGCTTGCAAAGACCATTCAACTGCGTCTTCAGGGGTTGCCATCCTGGATTTTAATGCGACCACAACAGCTTGGGCGTCACCTATATCAGTGTCCTTATCGGGAACGCCGATTAGCTGTGTGACACGCATGCCTTGTTGCACAAGTGTATTTGCCAAGTCTGTAGCACCCGTGAAGTCGTCAGCAACGGCTCCTAAAAGTAGGGTCATTTGTTGGTCCTATAAGTTTAAAGCCAAGCTCGCTAATTAAAGAGCTGTCTTGGTAACCACAAGGCTATTTCAGGGAAGATGGCAACCAGTGCCAAGCCAACTAATTGGAGCATCACAAACGGGATGATTCCTCGATAAATTTGCTGGATTTTGATAGTTTTTGGCGCAACGGCCTTAAGATAAAATAGTGCGAATCCAAAGGGTGGCGTCAAAAACGATGTCTGCAAATTAACTGCAAGCAAAATGGCGAACCAATAAGTGACCTCAATTTTTGCAACATGGTCACCAAAATCCAGGAGGGCAATGGCCGGTGCAAAAACTGGTAATACGATCAGCGTGATTTCAATCCAGTCGAAGAAGAAACCGAGAACAAAAACCAGCCCCATGATCAAGAACAGAAGCCCCCACGATCCAAGTCCTAACGCTTCAACAGCGTCGATAACAAGGTCGTCTCCGCCCAAAGAACGAAAAACAAACGAAAATAAAGTAGCACCAATGAAAATACCGAAAATCATCGCATTGGTTAAAGCGGTACGCTCGACAACATCTTTCAGAGTGTCCCAAAAATGCTTCAGTTCGACGCCAAGTCCGCCTTTTGCAGCGTGCCCTTCCAAGGACGAATCCGCATCGCCGTCAAAATGAATTTCCTTGACGCCCATTGCTGGCAGCAAAACTAAATTAAACAAACCGAGCAATATGGCTCCAAGGGCACCAACACCGGCAGCTTCCGTTGGTGTGGCAAGGCCGGCGAGAATGGAGCCGAGAACACAGGCAATCAATATTACGGGAGGCACAAAACTTCGTAGGACCATACCTAAAACGCCCATTGTCGTCTGCGGGCCTATATCTTTTGGCAGAGGAGGGGCCAATGAAGGATTGATCGTGCACCTGATGACGATATAAGCGAAATACAGGCCGGACAAAATCAATCCGGGGAAAACAGCGGCGACAAATAAATTGCCTACAGAGCGACTTAACAAATCCGCCATGATAACCAGCATGATAGATGGAGGGATTAAAATACCCAAAGTACCGGATGCGGCGATCGTCCCTGTCGCCAGTTCAGCGTCATAGTTTCGTTTCAGCATTACTGGTAGGGCAAGCAGTGACATCATTATGACTGATGCGCCGATGATACCGGTTGTTGCCGCCAGGATAGTGCCCATTAACGTTACTGCCAAAGCTAAGCCACCCGGAACACGCCGGAGCAATACCTGCAAGCAGTTGAGTAGATCACGGGCAATACCTGATTTTTCAAGCATGGTACCCATAAAAATAAACATGGGAATCGCTGTTAAAATCAGACTTTCCATGATCCCGCCAAAGATGCGAGACGGTAAGGAACGGAACTGAATAAACATAAACTCGCCGGAGAATATGCCAATAATACCGAAGGCGAGGCCGACACCGCCTAGAATAAACGCTACAGGGTAGCCTGAGAAAAGCAATATGGCCAACGCGCCGAACATGAATACCGGCAGGAGTTCTACGAAGTCCATTAGTGATCTCCTCCGATAGTCATTTGCTTCATGTCTTGTGGGAGTTGGCCACGGATGCCTGCATAAGATTTAATCAGTTGAGATATCGCTGCCAGCAACAACAATGCGAACAATACGACCAGCCCACCTTTCAACATCCAGATACTGCTGAGACCATTTTGGGATTTGGATATCTCGCCCTGGTTAAACGAATTAATGGTGTAGGGAAGTGAAAGCCATAATCCGAGAAGGGAATAAGGAAGTAGAAAAGCGATAATACCGCAGAATTCTATCCAGTACTTCGTACTTTCGGCCAAAGATTCTCTCAGCAGGTCGATGCGGACATGGGCCTGACGGATATATCCGTAGCCGATAACGAGGACAATTAGGTAGGAATGAAACCAGTATTCTGATTCTTGGATCATTGTTGAGTTAAGGCCAAAAGGTTTTGGAACACCGAAATATCTTGCAACTACATCGTAACAAACAACAAGTACAAGCATCACACCGGCCCAGCCTCCGAATTTCGCGACAGTTCCCAGAACCCTGTCAAGCAAACGGCTGATGCCCAATAATGTCTCCATATCCATCCCTCCCAGAATGTTTTAAGCAAGATATGACCAGTATTTTATTCGATCTGCAAGCAGGTTTGTCTGGTTTCGCTATCTTCAACTCTTAACTGTAACTCTTTAGCCAAAAAATGCCCGCCGTTTTTTTCGGCGGGCATAATTCTTTACGTCAGTGCTAGGAAAGCGTTACTTGAGGTATCCTAGGTCTTTCCATTTAGCGTAACCTTCGCGGAATTCGGTTAGATTTCCGAAGACATTTGCGAAATCAGGGTTTGCTGCAACTTCTTCAGCTGCAACTTCATCCCAGGCGCCGGAAAATGCGGCAAGCATTTCTGGTGACCACGTATGAATTATTACGCCAGCCGCTTCCATTTCTGCAAGAGCTTTGCCCTGGATTGCTTCACCCTCAGCCAGCTGAACCGCGACATTGGCCTTACAAGCTGTAGAAATGATTGCCCGTTGTTGATCGGTCATGCCATCCCATGTCTTCTTGTTGACGAGCAGTTCCTGAATTGTGGATTGCTGATGCCAACCTGGGAAATAGTAATGCTTGGCGATATTGTAAAAACCAAGATTTTGGTCAATTGCAGGCATAGAGAATTCAGTCGCATCGATTGTACCGCGCTCCAGAGCGGGATAAATATCACCACCCGCTAAAAGTTGAGTATCAACGCCAAGTTTCTGCATGGCTTTTGCACCAAGGCCAAAGAAGCGCATTTTCAAGCCTTTTAGATCTTCGGGTGAATTGATTTCCTTGCGGAACCAGCCCGAAGCTTCTGGGGCGATAACGCCGCAAACCAAAGATTGAATGCCATACGGATTGTATAGATCATTCATCATTTGCTCTCCGCCACCATACCACATCCAGGCAATATACTCACCTGCTGCCGGACCGAAAGGAACGGCTGCGAATAGGTTAAAGGCAGAGTTTTTACTTCCCCAATAACCGGCAACTGACCAACCGGCGTCGACCGAGCCGTTGGACACGGCGTCAAAGATTTCGAGAGGCGGGACGAGGGCTTTAGGTTCGAAGAATTTTACCTCGATATCACCGCCAGAGATTTCGTTGACGGTATCTTGAAAACGAACACCTGCTTGACCTAGTTGGATCAGGCTGCCTGGAAATGCTGATGGCATGTTTAATTTTACTTTATCCGCGGATGCGGGTGTTCCTACACCAACAATAGACGCGGTCAGCAGAGCTGCTGCCAATAGTTTTTTCATAATTCCTCCCAATAATTCGGAAATTGATTCCGTGCTTGCTTTTTTAGTACGCAACAACGTATACGTAAAAAACGGCAGTGTCAATAATCCGAAAATGTCGATTACCTAATAATTCGGATTGCAGAGAATTGCATAATGGTTTGGATGAAAAACAATGACTAATCTAGGCAACAGTTTCAAAATTGCGGTATTCGAAGGTGATGGAATCGGCCCGGAAATTACGAGGCCGACGATGGATATTTTGAAATTTGCCTCGTCGAATTATGATGGGTTTTCACTAGATTTCGAAATTTTACCTGCCGGTGCTGGGCATTATCGGGATACGGGAACCGCGTTACCAAAAGAATCAATGGACCGGGCAAGAGCCGCGGACGCGATCTTACTTTCTGCTATTGGGTTGCCAGATGTACGTTATGAGGATGGGACAGAAATCCGACCTCAAGTGGACTTGAGATTTGACCTTGGTCTTTATGCCGGTGTGCGTCCTGTTAAAGTATTTCCTGGTGCGAATTGCCCACTATCCGATCCCCGCGCTAAAGATATTGATTTTGTCCTTGTCCGGGAATCAACGGAGGGCCTATTTGCCCACATGCATGACGGAAAAGTCGTTGATGATCAATACGCTACGGAAACTTTGAGAATAACGCGCGACACTAGCGAAAAACTCTTTGATTTCTCTTTTTTTCTTGCCCAGCAGCGGGCTTCTGAAAAAGGCAGGCCCGGAAAAGTGACCTGCGTCGATAAAGCGAATATATTCCGTTCTTTCTGGTTTTTCCGCTCAATTTTTGAAGAGCGTGCAAAGTTTTTTCCAGACGTTGCCGCTGACGCTGCATATGTTGATGCCATGGCTATGTGGATGGTACAAAGACCTTGGGAATTTGACGTTCTTGTGACCGAAAATATGTTTGGCGATATTTTATCCGACCTGGGAGCTGGCATAATGGGATCCTTGGGGTTAGCGCCATCTGCTGATATTGGGGATGATCATGCCGTGTTCCAGCCCTGTCATGGAAGTGCGCCGGATATAGCTGGCCAGGGAATTGCAAATCCGCTCGCGATGATTCTTTCCGCAGGAATGATGCTGACCTGGTTAGGGCATCAAAACGCCTCGCAACAAATGATCGATTGTGGTCAGAGTATTGATGATGCTGTCACCCGCGTTCTGGCTCAAAAGAAAGGGCTGACGCGGGATCTAGGAGGTCAACTCCGTACCGAGGAGTGCGCAATTGCGGTGTTGGATGCGTTTCAATCGGACGGTTCGGAAGGAACTCGGGAGGCAAGCTAAATGTTGCAAGTGGGCCTTATTGGTGCCGGTTACTTTAGCGGGTTTCATATTGATGCCTGGCAACGGCTCAATGAGGTAAATTTGCTGGCAATTGCGGAATCCGAGGAGGCACGGCGAAAAGATCTTGCATCAGTATTTTCGAATATCAAAATCTATGATTCAGTAGAAGATTTATTATCTGAGAACCACATAGATATCCTTGATATTGCAACACCTCCATCGACGCATCGCACAATTTTAGGCCAAGTCGCGAATAGGGTTAAGATGGTTGTCTGTCAAAAACCATTTTGCGTCAGTTTGGATGAAGCAGAAGAAATTGCCGTAATGTTTAAAAACTCCGGCTCGACTTTGGTGATTCACGAGAATTTTCGTTTCCAACCATGGTACCGAGAAATAAAATCGATAATCAATTCAGGAAAGCTTGGAGAAGTATTGCAAGCTCAATTCCGGCTTCGACCAGGAGACGGGGCAGGTGCAGATGCCTATCTTGATCGACAGCCATATTTTCGGAATATGGAAAAGTTCCTAATTCACGAGACAGGTATACATTGGGTTGATGTCTTTCGTTATTTGTTCGGAAATCCGCAAACCGTATACAGTGATCTAAGGAGATTAAACTCAGAGATCCAAGGAGAAGACGCAGGATACTTTATTCTTGGATATAGTAATGGCCTGAGGACCGTTTTCGACGGAAATCGATTATTAGATCATTCTGCAAATAATCATCGACTGACGATGGGTGAGTTTATTGTCGAAGGAACTGAGGCAATTATAACCCTAAACGGAGATGCAGAGCTTTATCTTCGAACCAAGGGGGACAAAGAACCCCGAAAAATGGACTATGAAGTTAGTCTAAAGGGATTTGGCGGCGACTGTGTTTTTTCTTTGCAAAGTCATATCGTTGACTATTGTCTCGGACGAGGAAAATTGGAAAATTCTGTTGAAAGCTATTTGCGTAATTTGGTTATTGAAAATCATATTTATGAATCGGCAAAGTCCGGTCGAAGATGCATGGTGAAGATGTGAAGAGCGATAATATAGATAGCAGTAGCCGCCAATATAATTCCCAGACAGAGCGGGCCTACCGTACCTTGAAGCGGTCAATTATGGAAAATGAGCTTGTTCCAGCAGCTTTCTATTTGGAAAGAGAATTAGCAGAATTGCTGGGCATGAGCCGGACACCGGTGCGTGAGGCTGCCCGCCGATTAGAGGCTGAAGGTTTTGTCGAAATACGGCCACGGCACGGCATAACTGTCTTACCGATTTCTCCAGAAGATATGACTGAAATTTATGCCTTGTTGTCTGAATTGGAACCTATGGCGGCGGAGTTAGCGGCGGCTAAGGGGTTATCTGACGAACAGTTGACCCGGATCAGTGACTGTGTCGCGATCATGGACAAAGCTTTAGAAGAAGATAATCTTGACGCTTGGGCTAATGCAGATCATGATTTTCATCAATTGCTCGTAAGCTATTCTGGAAATAAGCGGCTCATTTGGGTGATTTCAACCTTTTGGGATCAGGTGTACCGAGCTCGAAAAGTAACTTTGAGAATGCGAGAAAAGCCAATTGAATCTAATCGAGACCATCGCAGTCTTGTTCAGGCAATCCGGGAGCGGGATCCTGTAAAAGCCCGTGAAATTCATAAAAAACATCGCGATCGGGCGGCGGAGACATTGGTGCAGCTAATAGCCAAGCATGGGCTTCAAGTTTTATAAGAGGGCGATATGAGCGATACATGGGAAATATTTGCGATCCGATATGCAGAACGCAATGAACGCTGGCGTAAAGATTCCTTTATTATGGATGATGACCACGCTTCCAAGCATCCGATGGATTATTTTATTTGGGTAATCAAAAATGATACTCGGACAATTCTTGTGGACACAGGATATGATAAGGTTGAAGCGAAGCTCCGCAATCGACCTATTATCGAAAACCCTGTTACCTTACTTGCTGATTTCGGTCTTCCTGCGGAAACCATTGATACCGTTGTGGTAACCCATATGCATTACGATCACGCTGGATCTCTTGGTGATTTTCGTCATGCGAAGCTCTATGTCCAGCCCTCTGAACTTGAATATGTAACAGGCCCGTGTATGTGTCATGATCTGCTACGTTTTCCGTTTTCCGGAGATCATATTTGCGAAGTTATTCGATCTTTATATATGGGAAATGTTGAGTTCTGCGATGGATCTCGGGAAATAGCCCCCGGTGTTGAAGTGCATCTAATTGGTGGGCATACGCGAGGCCAACAATGTGTTCGTGTGCGCACCCGACGTGGATGGGTTGTTCTAGCCTCTGATTCTAGCCATTATTATGAGAACTATAGAACTGGAAAGCCTTTCCCTATCGTCGTCGATATGGAAGAAACTTTAGCCGGTTATGATATTCTGAGAAAACTTGCCGATTCAGATCAGCATATAATACCAGGACACGACCCTTTAACACGCAAATGGTATCCTGCAATTCCTGGTGGAAATGGCGAGACAGTAATGCTGCATGCTGATACGACTGAATTGAATTAGGTGCATTCTATTTTTGCTTTATTAAGTCACCGCGCAAATACATGACTAGAAAGGGCTAGAAAAGCGATTTTTAAATCGTGAAGGTTGTAAAAAATAATATCTTTAAATATTATGGGAACGCATATCATTTGTATCGTGTTGTTTAGCCCATGGAGAAATTTAATGAAGATAATATTTCGAGTAACAATTGTCGCGCTTCTAGCAGTAGTGCTGACGGGGTGTTTTGGTAGATTACAACCAGTTTATAACGTAAATGATATGGCAGTGCCAGTAGCCCTGCAAGATGCGCCCACTTCGAAAATTGACTCTATTATAAAAGTGGCAGTTACGGGCCGAGGTTGGCGTGTCGAAGATGTCAGCCCGGGTGTCATAAAGGCGACATTGAGGCAAAGAACGCACGAAGCAATTGTTAATATCAAATATTCAAACAAAGCTTATTCTATCGATTATGTTTCCAGCCAAGACTTGCTTTATGATGGCTCGCAGATTCACAGAAATTACAATAGATGGGTGAAAACGCTAGAGCAGGACATAAATAAGGAAATGTATAGAGCTTCATTAAACGCGAGTTAGAAAGCCTAAAATCTAATGTATAGTGATTTAGGGTTCTCAATCGATAACTGGAGTGCCTGGGCGCCGGGCTTGGAGAGCCGGGAAGCTTGGCAAATATGGTTTGATGAAGAACAAGACCTGCCTGTAACCGAAGGTGCCCCTGATGTTCGTGACCTGCCTGCTGGATTACGGCGTCGTCTCTCTTTGTTAGGGAAAATGTCGTTGCGAGTAGCGTTGGATGCTGGACACGCAGATACTGCTCGGATTGTGTTCAGTTCGCGCTACGGGAACGTTTCACAAATGTTGCAACTTTTACAAACAATGGCTGCCAGTGAACCAATTTCCCCAACGGGGTTTGGAATGTCAGTTCATAATTCTCTTGTTGGTATGCTGTCTATTGTAACGAAAAACGTACAATCCCAAACAGCGATTGCTGCTGGTTCGGAGAGTTTTTGCATGGGATTAATGGAGGCAATGGGACTTCTAGCAGAAAACCCGAATGAATCGGTCATGCTCATTCATTGCGATGACGTACTGCCAGTATTTTATACGCCTTTTCAGGACCATTCAGTGCGTCGGTGCGCTCTCGCGTTAGTGATTACATCTCAAGATACCAACAAGAACCATTTAACAATGAGTTTCAACGGTAAACCAACGAATGCAATGCGGGAAGATCCACTGGTAAGTTTTTTAAAATTTGTGATCAGTGGCCAGAAAGATTGGTCGTGGACCGGTGCGCAAGGCGAATGGTTGTGCCACAATCATGTATAAGCGTGTTAATTATTGCTGGCGTTTGGCCGGAACTGGTATTGCTTTCGCCAGCTTCGGATTAGGCGGCCTGTTTATGACAATGTTTGTTTTCAAAATCATCGCGGCCGTTACACCAGATGAGAACTTACGAATTAAACGTGTACGTCATGTCATTTATTCGACTTTTCGGTTGTTCGTTTTCATGTTGCGTATCAGTGGCGTGATCAACTCGCGGTTTTATGCGGTAGAACGGCTGAACAGATGTCGCGGCGCGCTAATTGTTGCCAACCACCCGTCTTTGCTCGATACCGTTTTTTTGATGTCCCAGATGCCAAATGTTCAGTGTATTATTAAGCATGAGCTTTGGGAGAACAAGTTTCTAGGCGGCGTCATGCGGGCTGCTGGATATATCCGGAATGATGGAAACGTTCAAGGGCTGTTGGAGCAATGTAAGAATTCGCTGGAAATGGGACAAAATATTCTTATTTTTCCAGAAGGAACGCGGACTGTGCCCGGGCAAAAAATAAAATTTCAACGGGGATTTGCCAATATCGCTGTTTATTTCTCGACTCCAATACAGTTGGTGACCATAAAATGCAATCCGTCAACTTTAGCTAAAGGAAGTCCGTGGTATGATATTCCATCACGACAGTCTTTATTTGATATTACTTTTGACGAACAACTAGACATGAGTGATTATCTGCGGCATGAACCGCGGTCAATAAAAGTTCGCAGATTAACAGACGAACTCGAACAGTATTACGGTAGAAAGCTAAGCTATGAATGAGCTGGAACTAGAAATAAAGAAGCTTATTATTTCAACACTTAATTTGGAAGATATTGCGCCAGAGGAAATTGAAAGCGAAGAAATGTTGTTTGCGGATGGACTCGGCCTCGATTCAATTGACGCACTCGAATTGGGCGTTGAAATCCAGAAAACCTATGGCATAAAAATAAACGCGCAAAACGAAGATGTAAAAGAGCATTTCGCTTCCATCCGCAGTCTTGCTACTTTCATCTCCTCTGAAAGGAAGGCAATGAGCGTATGATGACGCGAGAAGAAGTATATCTTAGTTTGAGCGAATACCTGAGGGATTTGTTTGAAGTACCAGCCAAGGATATAACTCCGGAGGCGAGGCTTTATGAAGATCTTGATTTGGATAGCATCGACGCTGTTGACTTGGTTGTTAAACTACAGGGTTTGACAGGAAAGAAAATACCGCCCGAGGAATTCAAGACGGTTCGAACGGTTGACGACGTCGTGGACCGCGTCTATGCGCTATTGGAAGAATAAAACTCGTCTTCTGGACGTTGCTCTTGTTATAGTAACCTTTTCATATCCGTTTATTGTTTACTTCGGTCTGAAAACCTTATCCCCATGGGTTATCGGGCTAGGCTTGATCGTATTTCTATCTGTGCGAATGCTTGTAAGCAAAAAACGGCAGAAATCTGAATTCTTGATATTTGCTTCGGCCCTGATAATGACGGGCATTCTTTTCTTGATTGATCACAGCATGGCGATCAAGTCCTATCCTATTCTCATGAGTTTTTCGTTTGCGGTCGTCTTCGGGCACTCCCTTATGTATCCCCCGACCATCATCGAAAAACTCGCCAGATTAAGAGAACCGGAATTGGATATGAATGGTGTCCGATATACCCGAAAAGTTACATTTGCGTGGGTGATTTTTTTTGTTGCCAACGGCACCATTTCAACCTGGACCGCGATATACGGGTCGCTGGAAACTTGGACAATTTATAATGGATTTATCTCATATATATTAATCGGCTTGATGTTTGGCCTTGAGTTCATTATTCGTTTGTTTGTTATACAAAGGAAAGCAAGCTAAGACGTGCATTTTTACTCTCTTTCAAATCTCATGGCATCTGGTAGACCAGAAGATTTTGTTGTAGCCGTATCGAATAACGACACGCAACATTTCGCAACCTTCCGAAATGATATAATTGCGACCATAAGCCGGCTGACGGATCACGGTGTAAAGCGGGTCGTCCTGTCGACTGAAGACAGCTATAGTTGTGCTGTTGGCTTTTTCGCGGCAATGCATGCAAAGTGTTGCATTGTTATTCCTCCCAACAATCGTTCTGGAATGTTGGTAAACTTCGTAACGCAAGACTGTCCGCATCTCAGTGATATTACTTATGAAGAAAACCCGTATTTTGTAAAAATAGGAGGAGAGACAAGCAGGCAATTTGTTTTCGAAGAACTTGATCCGGATAACTGCCTGTTAGAATTTTATACTTCAGGCTCAACGGGATCGCCACAAAAAATTCCGAAAACTGTTTTTCAGATTGAAGAAGAATTGGTTGTTCTGCAAAGAAATTGGGGTGAAATGTTGGCGACCGCAACAATTTTAGGAACGGTTTCGCATCAGCATATTTATGGTCTGTATTTCAGAGTGCTTTGGCCCCTATGCGCGGGCCGGCCGTTTAATGTGGAAAGGTTTGAAATTTGGGAGGATATGATTGCTGCTGCGCCTCCTGAAAGTTGTTTTGTTTCTAGTCCGGCCCATCTGTCTCGCATACCACCGATTGAACCTCTAAACAGTGATCAAAAACCCTTGATGATACTTTCTGCAGGGGGACCGTTAAGTTACAAATCAGCTCGTAATGCGGCCAAAACTTTCGGCACATATCCCACTGAAATATACGGCAGCACTGAAACAGGCGGAGTTGCCTTTCGCCAGCAAGAAACAGCGACAACGCCATTCTTCCCACTATTAGGTGTGGAAACTCGTATTGATCAGATCGGCAAACTCAGTGTGAAATCCGGATATACAGATAATCAAGATTGGACGGAAACGAATGATATCGCTCAGCTCTCCGACGATGGAAGTTTTGTGCTCATTGGACGGGCAAACCAGTTCGTAAAAATTGAAGGAAAACGGATTTCTTTGGCGGAAGTAGAAAAATATTTGATGCGCTCGGATTTGATCGCTGACGCAATCATATTCGTTCTGAAAGATAAACGGGATTCCTTGGCAGCGGCGGTGGAGCTCACAGACGCCGGTTGGCGACAACACAAGAAAGTTGGACCTTTTCGGCTAAATCGCCATTTACGGCATTTTCTGAATATGTATCTTGAATCCGCTGCCTTGCCTCGGCGTTGGAGATTTGTTCGAAGATTGCCTCTTAACAGTCAAGGAAAACGTGTTCAGAAAGAAATTGATGAACTGTTTGAGAGCTGAGTAATCTCGCGTTAAGGTGTAAATTATGGAAATACCGTCTTCAACGAATTGGTTGGAAAGCCAAACAGAGCCTGAGATATTATCGAAGAGCCGCGATGGAAATGTGGTTGAGGTCGATATTTTAATTTCTGCAGATTTATTCCAGTTCCAAGGACATTTTCCTGGCCAACCAATTTTCCCCGGCGTCGCACAATTGGATTGGGCCGCTCGTTTGTCAGTAAAGTATTTTGGTGATTTAGGAGCGATCGTTGGTCTCAGTCAAATAAAATTCACAAATTTAATTGAGCCCGGAAACCGCCTTTGCCTTAAGTTAGAATTACAGGTTGAGAAACGGCGTATTGTCTTTTCATACTTACGAGACGACGATAAATGCTCGTCTGGTTGTCTCGAGCTAAATCCGATATGACGCTTTTAGCTTGTGCGATCGTGCCCAGCCATAATCACTATCTTCATATCGACGACGTTATCTTTGCAATCCAGGAACAAGGCTTACCGGCCATTATTATTGACGACGGAAGTGGTGAACCTGCTAGATCGCATTTATCGAAATTGCATAGCCCAGAGAATGGAGTGACCGTCCGAAGATTTGAAAAAAACATGGGTAAAGGAAGAGCAGTTACGGAAGGCTTTCGCCAAGCGCTTGCAGCAGGATACACCCATGCTGTCCAGATTGATGCTGATGGACAACACGATATAGAATCTTTAGCTGATTTATTAAAGTTATCAGAATCCGAGCCAGGGGCGTTGATCAGCGGACTCCCAATCTATGATGAAACGATACCAAAATCTCGCAAATTTGCTCGTTGGCTAACTCATATTTGGGTATGGGTTGAAACGCTCTCAACCTATATTCCAGACAGTATGTGCGGATTTCGAGTTTATCCGCTCGATCTGACGATGAAGGTCGTAAGAAATCAGACGGTTGGTCAGTATATGGATTTTGACACTGAAATTATGGTTAGAATGTGCTGGCAAGGAACACCAGTTCGAATGATGCCGATTAAGGTTACTTATCCTAAGGACAATATTTCGAATTTTAGGTTAGTTGCAGACAATTGGCGGATAACCAAGATGCATACGCGATTGGTTCTTGGCATGTTACGGCGCTTTCCAACGGTTTGGAAAAATCGGCCTGGTCCGTCTGAGAATAGTGTGCATTGGGCAAAGATCAATGAACGGGGAGCTACTTGGGGAATAAAGTTTGTGTTCGCTCTTTATGCGGTGCTTGGACCCAATCTCAGTTGGTACGCAATTCAGCCAATTTTGCTCTATTTTTTCCTGACAGGACGTGAGCAACGACGCGCTTCGTCGCAATATTGGCAGCGAATTTATGATCAGAAGAAATTAATGCTGACGCCCTCTAATTGGGTGCTTTGGTTGCATTATCGTTCTTTCGGTAAAATGGCTCTCGATAAAGTCTCCGCATGGTTGGGCGACGTAAAAATTGCAGATATCATCTTTGATAATGCGAAGGAATTAGATGATAAGGCGAGCTCGAAAACTGGGATTGTCGTCTTTACATCTCATCTTGGAAATGTCGATGTATGTCGTGCACTGGCGGAGAAAAGAGGGGCCAATAAAATAACGGTTTTCGCGCATACAAAAAATGCGATGCGTTTCAATAAATTACTTTCCGTCTATAATCCTGCGTCCGCAGTTGATGTAATGGAAGTTGAGGATATAGGGCCTGGGACATTAATTGACCTTCAAGAGCGACTGGAACGAGGGGATTGGATCGTAATCGCAGGAGACCGTATCCCAGTGAATGGGGATAAAAGGTTAGCCATTGTTGATTTTTTGGGTTCGCCGGCACCTTTCTCTCAAGGGCCCGTAATCATTGCATCACTCCTCAAATGCCCGGTATATATTATGAATTGCGTACGAGAGGATGCCAAATTTCGGATTTACTTTGATAAACTTGCAGATCGAATAGTTTTGCCGCGGCGAAGCCGGGATGCTGCAGCAGAAAAATATATTAAAGAATATGCCAGGACTTTGGAGGAAAAATGCCTTCAATATCCCGATCAGTGGTATAATTTCTATGATTTCTGGGCTGAACAAAAAGTGACCAAAGATAATGACTAAGTCATGTTTGAAAATAAAATGATATCTGCTGATATTATTATCAAAACACAGTTTTATGATCTGGATCCGATGGAAATCGTATGGCATGGAAATTATGTCCGGTTTTTTGAACAGGCCCGATGTGCGCTTCTTGACAAGTTGGATTACAATTATCAACGAATGAGTGAGAGCGGGTTCGCGTGGCCGATTGTCGATATGAGAATAAAATACGTACGGCCACTGGGTTTTCCACAAAGTGTCAAAGTAATTGCAACGCTGGCGGAATATGAAAATCGGTTAAAGATAAACTATATCATTCAGGATATTCAAAGTAGCGAGCGATTGACAAAAGGCTATACAATTCAAGTGGCTGTGGACAAGAGAACAGAGGAAATGCTGTTTCAGTCACCGATAGCTTTCAGGCAGAAAGTTGAAGAAATATTGTGCGACTAAAACTGTCTTTTCTTTTCTTTTCTATCAGTTTGATTTTACTTCAAGCCGCACTTGCGGATCCTGTCCGTCTTGCGACCGGCGAGGGACTTATGGGGAGATTTACCCAAACTCGCTATCTTGCAGGTTTTGACAAGCCAATTGTATCGGAAGGCAAGTTTTTTTTGCTTCCGAAAATAGGCTTGACCTGGCAAACAGAAAAACCGATTAGAACATATATGATTGTTGATAATGATGGAATTCGCCAATCTATAGCGGGTAAGGAAGTATCAAACTTGAGCATTTCTCGGTTTCCGGCGCTTGCTGTCTTACGGGATGTTTTAGAAAACTCTATGAGCGGAAACTGGGAGCCGCTGGAGAAAATGGCCGGTTCTGACATCGTAAAAGATACCGGCGGTTGGCGGTTGGATTTTATTCCAACGATCTCTGAAGTAAAACTTCCCTTTACGGCACTTTCATTTGAAATGACGAATTACCTGGATAAAATCGAGATTAGTAAAGGAGAGAATGACAAAGATGTCATAATTTTCTTTGATCAACAGCAAGCACCTATCGACATTATTCAAGAGGCGGCCGAAAAAAGTAAGCAGGCAGCACATTGAGGAAGACCGGTTTTCTAATTTACCTATTGGCATTGACTTGCGCTGTTATCGTGATCGTAACTCGGTTTTCAAATGGCGTTCCATTGGAAACTAATATTCTTGCGTTGCTACCCACGTCCGAGTCTGAAGACTGGGTGCAGCAAGCTCAAGCTACGCAGCAATCGAAAGGCTCGAACCAGCTCATCATCTTGATCGGGCACACTGATTTTGATGTTGCCCGTGAAGCTGCGCAAATATTGCGGGGTGGTCTTGTTAAGAATAAAATTTTTGATGATGCAGGCGAAGAAATTAAAGCTGCGGGGAGTGATAACTTTGGAAAGGAGTTGTTTAAATTTCGGATCAAGTTATTGATACCTCAAGATCGCCAAGCTCTCAAAACGGGGGCTGCTCAAGACCTCGTGGATCGCGCGTTGGCACAAATTTTGTCTCCGCTAACTTTTGTAAATTCTAATGTTGTTCGGCAAGATCCTTTTTTGTTGTTCCCGGCTTATCTGGCTTCCTTCAAAAAAAATGCGACTAAATTTCAAATTCGCGATGATGTTTTGGCTCTTAATGAAAACGGCCATTGGTATGTCTTGGTTGACGGAATATTGTCAGGTTCTGCCTTTGATCAATCTGTTCAAGAAAATGCATTTGGTGCAATCGACGCCGCTCAAACAAAAATAAACTCCAAGTTCGACGATGTTGATATTTTGAAAACCGGTGCAGTATTTTATAGCCGAGAGGCCTTTCAACAGGCGGAGAGGGAAGCCACCTTAATTGGCGGGGTTTCTCTTTTTGGAATCATTCTGCTTAATTTTCTGATTTTCAGAAGCTTTAAGCCATTGCTGCTAAGCCTATTGGCGATCGCTTCGGGAATAACCGGTGGGTTAGCAGTTGCGTTGCTATTTTTTGGACAACTACATTTGTTGGCCTTGGTTTTCGGCGCGGGCTTAATCGGGATAGCGGTGGACTATGCCTTTCATTATTTTTGTGAACGGTTTCAAAATGACGCTCCGCCGGTCAAGAAGAGAGTGGCTGCAATCAGATCAGGCCTGACACTTGGTTTGGTCAGTTCGGTTTTAGGATTTTTAACTTTGTCCCTAACACCATTTCCAGGATTACAGCAAATTGCGCTTTTTTCAGCCTCCGGACTGACGATGGCTTATTTGACGGTTCTATACGTTTTCCCACTTTTGGATCGCTCGCATGGCTTTTCCCACGGCAAACAATTACTACGGCTTTCCATGGTGGTGCATAGTTTTTGGACGCGCGCGGATAGGAAAAAGTCCAAGATAATAGTTCTAGCGACCCTGTTAATTATTGGTGCTTTTGGTGCTGCAAAAATACAGATTGATGACGATGTGCGCAGCTTGCAAACACTTCCAGCAGGTTTGCAATCTGAAGAGCTTGAAATTCGCAACTTGGCCGGTATTCGTAACGAAACTCATCAGCTATTTGTTCGGGGGGCGACTTCGGATGATGTTTTGCAATTGGAAGAAAAACTTAGTTTGAAGCTAGATCAGCTCGTGAAGGATGGCGCCATAGCAGGATATAACGCCGTCTCGCAAATAATCCCCTCCACTGAGCGGCAACAAGATAACCAAAATCTTATTTCAAAATACCTGTTGCCGAGACTGGAACAACATTTGGATGATATCGGTTTATCTGGATCAATGCCTTATGATCTTACTGAAAATAAGGTGATTTTAGAGGCCTTTCCGGTTGCAGAGCTTCCCTATGGCTTGCAACGTTTAAGGCTTTTGAAAACATCAGGTGCTGTTGTTCATACTATCACTCTATCTGGCGTGAAAAATGCTGAACCGTTGGTTACTTTATCCAACTCCAATGGAAATGTTGTCTTGGTCAATCAAGCCGACGACTTAAGTGACACATTTGGAACTTACCGCTATCGCTCGCTTATTATGTTGCTTGTTGCTTACGGTGTCGTCTGGGTCTTTTTATCATTGCGATATGGGTTGCTAGGTGCGCTTCGAGTAATGTCTCCTTCTATCGGGGCAGTCCTGTTGACACCTTGTGTCATTGCTCTTTTCGGTGAAACATTCACTTTCTTTAACGCAATGTCATTAATCCTGATATTTGCAATTGGCCTTGACTATGCAATTTTTAATCGAGAAGCCGTTGGGGCTCGTAAATCACGGGCGATGTTGGCCAATGGTTTATCAGCTATATCGACTATTCTTGCCTTTGGTCTGCTTGCATTGAGTGATACTTATGCTATTCATGCGTTCGGTATTACAATTTTGGTTGGAATACTTGTCGCCTACTGTCTGGCTCCTCTAGCATCCAATAATAAGAACCAACAATTGGAAACATTGTGAAATGACCGCAAACCAAAAAGAATATGATGTGGTAATCATCGGCGCGGGTCCAGCAGGGTCTCTTGCCGCAACGATGTTGGCTCAGCGGGGGGTTAATGTCCTCGTCATAGAGAAATCAGGGTTTCCCCGATTTGTGATCGGTGAAAGTTTGCTGCCACAAAGTATGGTTTATTTGGAGAAGGCTGGTATCTTAGGGGCAGTAGAAAATGCCAATTTTCAACGCAAGAATGGCGCAAATTTTTCTGATGATTCACGGTATAGTTCGATAAATTTTGGCGACAAATTCACTGAAGGATGGTCGACGACTTATCAGGTTCAACGGGAAAAATTTGACAGTTTGCTGGCAAAGGAAGCGGAAAAGGCGGGTGCGGAAATTTGGTTTGAAAACACCGTGTTAGATGTACAGTTTGATAATACGGGTGTTGCAATTACTGGCCGCGGGCAAGAAGGCGAGTATTTACTCAGATGCCGCTTCGTTGTCGATGCGAGTGGCTATGGTCGAGTATTGCCCCGTTTGTTAAACCTTAGCGTACCATCTACATTTCCCGTCCGGCATGCGTTGTTTACTCATATTGACGACACCTTGGATCAGCAGGACTTCGATCGCGAAAAAATACTTATCACCGTTCATCCTCAATATAGCGATATTTGGTTTTGGCTAATTCCTTTTTCCAAAGGTGTTTCGTCTGTCGGGGTTGTTTGTTCCACAGAACATATGGGCCGCTATGAAGGGTCATCATCTGATAAGCTTTGGGCGCTGATAGCTGAAACTTCACAGTTGAGTGAATTGTTGACGGGGGCCAAGGAGAGACGGCTGGTAAGCGAACTTTCAGGCTACTCGTCGAACGTCTCGAAGATGTGTAGTCCACAGTTTGCGCTGTTGGGTAATGCAGGAGAATTTCTGGATCCTGTATTCTCGTCAGGTGTCACAATTGCTCTCAAATCGGCAGATTTACTTGTTGACCCATTAATGCGTCAATTGTCAGGAGAAAAAGTCGATTGGGAAGAGGATTTTGCGGCTCCCCTCAAAGTTGGTGTCGACTGTTTTAGAGCTTTTGTAGAAGCCTGGTACGAGGGAGAGTTGCAAACTATTCTTTTCAATCCGCCGTCTTATGATAATCCCATAAAAAAAATGATTGTGTCTATATTAGCAGGATATGCATGGGACGAGAAAAATCCGTTTGTAAAACAAGGGAAACGGTACATTGATCTGTTGGCGGCTCAATGCGCCTAATCGTTCTTACCATTCTCGTTTTTCTTGTAGTAACGGGTTGCGGTACTGCAGATCAAGAGCGTTCGACTGCAGCTTCCTGGACGCTGCCTGATAAGCCAAGAGAAGTGGTTCAAATCCTAAGTGGCCATTACGGGGATCAAAATTTTCAGCTTCAGGTTAGATTGAGCATGACTGACGAACAGATGCAGATGATTGGCCTGGATTCGCTGGGTCGCCGGGCGTTCGAAATAAAATGGGATGAGCAGGGATTGACATCTGGTCGGGCCAGCTGGATATCGGACAAGTTACAAGCTTTAGATATATTGAAAGTTGTCATCACCACTTATTGGCCTGAAGATACAGACCAGTATCGGCAGTTTGTGGGAGATAAGGAAAAAAATCTTCAGATCGCCTATCAAACTAACCGCAGGAATGCCTGGAATGAAACGGTCGAGATTTCAGACCCTGAAAATGATTATGAAATGACAATCATTTCTTACGAGATAGAAGAA
This sequence comes from Sneathiella sp., assembly GCF_036960985.1. NCBI lineage: Bacteria > Pseudomonadati > Pseudomonadota > Alphaproteobacteria > Sneathiellales > Sneathiellaceae > Sneathiella > Sneathiella sp. The sequence continues at coordinate 19,109 of NZ_JBALWD010000041.1, forward strand.
TGACGGGCGGTTATTTTTTAAACTCTCTTGGCATAGTCAATCCATTGGGCATTGGAAAACCCGAAGTAAGCAAGGGTTTATTTGCTGGCCAGACAACCGGAATGACATTGCAATCTGGATGGTTGCCAGATCGGTCAGTATTCGTAGGGCAGGCTGGGTCGATATTGCCTTCCATATCACCAGAACTGGAAATTTATGATAGTCGCAATAATCGATTGCTTTTATCCGCATTACTAGAAATTGATACGGATATTCGGACGGCCATTTCTAAATATGGCCCCAATCGGGTTGCGGTCGTTCTCGGGACGAGTACATCGGGTATTGGCGACAACGAAGATGGTATTTCACAGAAAGTTGCAACGGGATCTTTTCCAAAAGCCTTTCATTACGACCGGCAAGATAACGCGTCTTTAGCCTATTTTACGCGCGACTACTACAATCTGACGGGTCCGGCGATGACAATTTCTACAGCTTGCACCTCTAGCGCGAAGACGCTTGCATCGGCACAACGCATGATACAGGCGGGATTTTGTGATGCCGCAATTGTTGGCGGGGCGGACAGTTTATGTAAGCTGACCCTTAACGGATTTGCGTCCTTAGAGTTATTGTCAGGGGAACTTTGTTTGCCATTCAGTCGAAATCGAAAGGGCATTAATATTGGGGAAGGCGCAGCGGTTTTTATAATTTCACGCGATGAAAGCGATGTTCGGATTGGCGGCGTTGGCGAAACATCAGATGCGTATCATATGAGTTCGCCGGATCCCGAAGGGACAGGCGCGTTATGTGCGATGAAAATAGCATTGCAGAAAAGTGGCATGACGGCATCAGATATCGGTTATCTAAATTTGCATGGAACGGCTACGCAATTGAATGATCGAATGGAAGCTGGCGCTGTTAATAAAATGCTTGGCCAAGTACCTGCCAGTTCGACAAAAGCAATGACGGGGCATACATTGGGCGCAGCCGGCAGTACTGAATTGGGTTTTTTATGGCTTACTATGCAGCGGGATTTTTCGAACGATCTATTGCCGCCACATATTTGGGACGGTGAGGTAGACACCGAAATTGAAAAAGTAAATTTGATTTCGTTGGGCGAAAAAATCGAACATGGTAGTCGTGCAATGATGACGAATTCTTTTGCTTTTGGTGGTAATAACATTAGCGTTGTTCTGGTGAAGGAGTAACGACTGTGCAAACTTGTACTTACGAAATAAGTGACCTTCTCTATCATACGTCACCTATGATCTTGATAGATAATATAGAGTCATATGATGCAGAAACCGTTCTATCTTCTGTGGAGATTACACCGGACAGCCCGTTTTTGAGAGATGATGTCGTGCCTTCTTACGTAAGTGTCGAATACATGGCGCAATCGGTTGCCGCTTACAGCGGTATAAAGGCCAAAAATTCTGGTGGCAGTATTAAAATTGGTTATCTGGCGAGCGCCAGAAAGGTAGCGTTGAATGTTCCATATTTTTCGGTTGGAGATAAGCTGGAAATTACTGTGAAGATGATTTGGAATGAGTCACCAATGGCCGTATTTGATTGCCGTATCGATCGCCAGAATACAATTGTCGCGTCTTCGCACCTTAACGTATATCAACCATAAAAGAGTAGAAAGACGCCTATGCAAAGACGAGTACTAGTAACGGGTGCAAGTGGTGGAATTGGCCGAGCAATTGCCATCAAGTTGGCAGAAGATGGATTCGAAATTGTTGTGCACTACGGGCGGAATGAAGATGCTGGTCGGGAAACAATTGCGCAAGTTGAGGCCGTTGGTGGGGAAGCCAGCCTAATCCAATTTGATGTGTCAAATCGTGTGCAATGTCGGGATATTCTTGAATCTCATATTGCAGAAAAAGGATCTTTTTACGGTATTATATTGAATGCCGGTATTACCCGGGATACCGCCTTTCCCGCAATGACGGACGAAGATTGGGATGATGTAATTCATACTAATTTGGATGGATTTTACAACGTGCTCCGCCCTACTACCTTACCCATGGTTTCCGCTCGCAAGGGGGGTCGGATTGTTGTTTTATCATCCCTTTCTGGAGTAATGGGAAATCGTGGCCAGGTGAATTATAGTGCTTCTAAATCTGGCTTGATTGGCGCGACGAAAGCACTCTCACTGGAACTTGCTAAAAGAAAAATAACGGTGAATTCTGTGGCTCCAGGACTCATTGAAACCTCGATGACGGATGACTTGCCGATGGAAGAAATAATGAAAATGATCCCCTTAAGACGTGTTGGAACGCCAGATGAAGTTGCGGCGACAGTCTCTTTTCTTTGCTCTGATGGGGCCGGATATATTACACGTCAGGTTATTTCCGTAAACGGAGGAATGGCATAGTGCGACGCGTCGTTGTTACGGGCATGGCGGGTGTTACATCCCTTGGGAATAGTTGGGTTGAAGTTCGAGGAAAAATGGAAGCTGGCAAAACCGGCATACAGCGAATGGAAAGCTGGGACTATTACACGGGTTTGAATACGCGGCTTGCAGGACCAGTTGAAGGTTTCGATGTTGATAAACGGTATCCCCGAAAAATGCTCCGGAGCATGGGCCCGGTGTCCAAAATGGCTGTTTATGCGACAGAAATGGCGTTGGAATCTGCTGGTTTAACCGGAGATCCTTTGCTTACTTCCGGCAGGATGGGCGTGGCATACGGATCTTCGTTTGGAAGTACCCAACCCGTTGTTGCTTTTACGGATTTGATCCGAGATGGATTTTCCCGCGATTTGTCAGCCACAAGCTATGTGAAGATGATGGGCCATACGACGGCGGTGAACATCGGCGTTTTTTATGGCTTGTGCGGCCGTGTTATACCAACTTCCAGCGCTTGTACGTCAGGAAGTCAAGGGATTGGATATGCCTACGAAGCCATTAAGTACGGAATGCAAGATGCAATGGTTGCGGGTGGCGCCGAGGAGTTATGCCCGACCATGGCGGCAGTTTTCGATACCTTGTACGCGACAAGTATAAAGAATGAAACGCCCGAGCTATCCCCACGGCCTTTTGACAAGGATCGGGACGGGTTGGTTATAGGTGAAGGTGCAGGAACGCTCATCTTGGAAGAATATGAACAGGCAAAGGCGCGTGGCGCCACAATTTTCGCGGAAATAATTGGGTACAAGACGAATTCTGATGGGCGGCATATTACAAACCCGACGCAAGAAACTATGGAAGTGGCCATACATGGCGCGCTTGAAGATGCAGGACTCGTGTCTCAGGATATTGACTTTATAAGTGGTCACGGGACAGCGACTGAGCAGGGTGATATTGCGGAAAGCCATGCCACGAAATCCGTCATGGGAAGCTCTATTCCTCTAAATTCGTTAAAAAGTTATTTTGGGCATAGTTTAGGAGCTTGTGGCGCTATCGAGGCGTGGCTTAGCATTGAAATGATGCGAGACAGCTGGTTTGCCCCAACTGCTAATTTGGACGCAGTAGACCCGCTATGCGCCGAAGTTGATTACATAATGGAAGACGGGAGGTCAATTTCTGCGGCGCATGTTATGTCGAATAACTTCGCTTTTGGCGGAATTAATACGTCGTTGATATTCAGAAACGTTTCCGAGATGTAATTAGCTTATTTTTTGATATTTTGCTTAGCGGGAATCAGATTGGGTTTGGATCAATTGCGATACCCGGCAGGGCCTCTGTAATAGTTTTGAATATTTCTTCCGGGCTATCATCAAAATTGAGGCCCACGACATATCCGTCCTGCCAAATCATTTTACAATTAAAATTTCCAAACCGAGGCACTTCTAGAACAACACCAGCGGTCGCCGAAAAAACATCTTTAGTCTGAAATTTTGCGCCACTTACGGACATGTCTCTGACGACACCTGCAACCGTGTGGTCTTCATTGGTTAGCCTAGCGCCCCATAGTAATGAGAGCTTACCGCTCCACATAACTGTTTTACGCTTGTATCGACGTTTTTCGATCCCAGAAGGATCTTCTTCAATATGATCCACGATGGCACTGCCCATTTAATCTATATTACAAGAATCCATTATTCCCAATCTTCAGATGAATACGACAAGAGTATCCCTTAGATTGGCCTAATTTAATATACGTATGAAATATTAAATCGAAAAGAAATTAATAAACGACCAAGTAATCTCTAAAATTTGTGGCAAAATAGGCGCGCTCAAATCAACCCTCAGATATTCAAATTGTTGTTTCGAGACTGGCTATAGTTCTATTGTCCATACGTTTTAAAATGTTAAAGGATCGGCCGTCTATGCCATTAAGGCACGTCGATTGTAAGGGGCCTTGACCATTTGCATCAAAAGCAATTATCGCCAGCAATTGGGCGGAAATTACATCGCTTGTGATGCCAGGGAAAGTAGATACAAGAGATTTTAATTGTGTGAGGTTGCTCACCGCATTGTTCCGATTTTTTGCGGTTGCGACCATATTGACTTTACCGGCTTTGACCTCAAAAACGGCTGTGGCTTTCGCAAAACAACTATGCAGGCTTGTACGTTGATTACCCCCGATGCGCTCCCATTTCAGAAGACCAACAATGGCATATGTTCCAGGAGGAATTGGCAATAAACGGAAGTCAGGCGTATCGCTTTTTTCAAGTTTATACGTATTCGAAGAGGGTAAACAATCGTCGCAGGTTGAAAATTCTAACGGGCTTCCCACGAATTTTTGCTCTGTCAGATTGACCTTTTGTACGAAAAGCCAGCTTTCATTATTTATTCGGGGATTTTTAATTGCAAGAATTCCATCATTCTTAGTGGTGTCAAATGCGAAACTTTGATCTAGGGAAGACGACGCACAAGCGCTGACCAAGAACAAAAAGATAACTGAAAGCATAAGTCTTGCCATCTACTCACCTGAGCTGGATTAAAATAATCAGAACAATAAAGTTAGCGTTCTACTTTGCATTTTGCAAATTTAGATTATTAAAACTCTCAAAACTACATGGAATTATTGATCAACAACTACCATGATTTGGCGACCAGAAATATCGTACTCACCTTTGACAAACTTGTTGGCCGTATCAAACCAGAGGATTGCTTTCCAATCACCAGTGAAGGTGAATTTGTTAGTTTCGACAGATTTATTTCCAATTTCAACGGTATCAGGTGCCGAGTCTATCTGGACAGTAAGCAAGTCAAAATCAACAATATTGAAAAGAAGTTTATTCTCCGTGATCGCGTAATGCCAAGGTGATGTTGGAAAGGCTGTTATCGGAAGGTCAACATCTTTGTTATTATATGTAGCCTCATACCCATCAGTGCCGCGATTGAGGGAAATTTCGTGGGGGGTTCCGTTGTCGTCGGTCTTTCCCTTCATTTCCTGGAGCTCGCCGTTCACCCATTTTTCAGTTAGGTTTTGATTGAAGCCATAAACTTCCATACCGAGAAACGAAACGGAGGCATTTGCCCGAAGTTCTTCAACCTCCCCCTTTTCATTTGTGACTGTGGTTAAATGAATATGCCCTATCTTATCGTCTTTGAGGTAAACTGCCGCGAAAATATTCTCCTGCAGTTTTTCAGCATGTGCCACCCCGGAGAAGAGTAGGCTAATTAGAAAGAAAAACGATAGGTTCCGAAACATCTTTTTACTCCCGGTATTTATCTTTTTTGAAAACTTTTAGAAACGAGTAGCTTATTGCTATTATTAGCAACATGCTTATCTAATATAAAACTAATAATCTACTTCTCCTCAAACGTAAGTCATGAAGAGCAGTGTATGCAAATCAATAAGTGGTCTTAACCGCCAGACAGGAATGTATGATGCAATCTCCCACGCCGAAATTACTAAATTGAGGCGAGAACCACAAAGCGGCAGAAAGAGAAATAAATTGGTTTCTAAGTGCCGATTGCGGGTGTCTGTGGTTATTCTATCCATTGTAATCAGTTGTATACATACAGCATCAGCGGCAGATCAAGAAGTTGATCTTGAGCTGGTTCTTGCTATTGATGTGTCTGGAAGCGTTGATGAAAGCGAATATGCTCTTCAGGCAGAAGGGCTTGCGACCGCTTTTGAGCACCCGGAAATTAAAGCGGCCATAAAACGAGCTGGAGTTCTGGGTATTTCGGTTGCCATTGTTCAATGGTCTAGTCCGGATGAACAATGGCTGGCAATGGATTGGATGCATCTTCAAGATGACCGTAGCTTGGGTCTATTAGCACAAGGATTGAGGGAGATGCCTCGGCGCTATGTTGCCGGCGATACAGTCTTAAGCAAAGCGATGAAATTTTCAGGACGGTTATTTGAGCGTGGAGATTTTTCTTCAAAGCGGCAGGTCATCGACGTTTCTGGGGACGGGGGGGTAGAGAATTTAGGTCTCACGCGTGCGGCGAGAGATGATTTGGTGAAAGCTAATATTATTATCAATGGATTGGCAATTGAAACTGATGTCGATAATCTTGAGGAATTTTATCGCAATAATGTAATTGGAGGGCTAGATTCCTTCGTCATGACCGTTGCCAATTATCAGGATTTTGAAACGGCTATTCGCCGCAAATTGATCCGTGAAATTGCGCCGCTTAGGCTATCAAGTCGACCGGAAAAAACACTGATCTTGGCCAAGGACTAATGGCAGTGTAGCGATACATCTAAATCTTGCTTCCTCTAGACTTCAGAAGTTAGAGGCACTAGGTTGAAAAGGCAGTAATTTTGCGAAGAAACACATATTTTTAGCCATTTCCGGATCACTCGCCCCGGACCTTTTTTAGAGATGAATTATCTTGTTGTCATCGCGACTGACATACGTACCGACGATATTGTTGTTCATTTTGTTCGCAATATTTCCACAGCGGGAGCTTTTGGCTGCAGCTGATCGATCGGCCAATGTGTCTTCAACGGACGAAGTGCGAACAAATTTCGATTACAATGTGACAGTTGAAGGCGCCCCTTCTGACGAAATTGAAGAATTGATTTTAAAATCTTCTAGGCTTGAACAACTCGAAGACCATTCTCTTCCTAGCATTGCTGCGGTTCGTCGACGGGCAGAAGAAGACAAAGAAATCTTTAATAAAGTTCTGAGATCTGAAGGTTACTACGATAATGAGGTCACTTATTGGATTGACGTTGCATCTGAGACCCTTGATATAAAATTCACAATAATCCCCGGGACTCGCTTTAGGGTAACCAAATTTGATATAGTCTACAAAGAGACTGCTGAAGCGCCGGATACTCTTGAACTTGACGATCTAGGTATTGAAGTTGGGATGCCGGCGCGATCTGCTTCAATACTTAGTGCACAGCGAAGCGCGCTTATCATCCTTGCAAATCGTGGGTTCCCCGATGCGACGCTTGTGGATCAAGAGGTTATCGTCGATTTCGCAATAGATGGTATGGACGTTACGCTTACGATAGACGCGGGCCCTCGGTTAAAGATGGGAGCATTGAAGTTTGACGGGCTGAAGACAGTTGAAGAGCGCTATTTGAGGAGGATTTCCGAATGGCAGCCGGGAATTTTGTATGATGCGTCGATACTTAATACTTTACGGCGCCGCTATCTAAGAACCGGCCTGTTCACAAGCGTTCAATTGGAAGCCAGGACGGGGGATGCAGACGGCGCGACCGTTCCGATCGTTATGAAATTCGTCGAACGAGATCAACGAACAATTGGAATTGGCGGAAGCGCCTCAACCAGTGAAGGATTAGGAACACAAGCTTATTGGGAACATCGAAATTTTTTCGGCGAAGGTGAAAAGATACGAGCAGATCTTGAAGTCGCTGAAATTCGCCGAGGATTGCGCCTAAGCTATACAAAACCGAATTATCGGAAAATCGACCAGAATTTCAATGCTGATATCGAATATAAGCATGAGAATACAGAGGCTTACAAGGAAGATTCAATTTCAACCTACATCGGCCTGGATCGCATCTGGAGAGAAAAGTGGATAATTGGCATTGGTATTACGCTGGAATACGCCAATATTGAAGATAATGAGAGCGAAGAGGATTTTGCGCTGGCGGGTTTGCCGATGACGGCTCGATATGACACAACGGACGATATACTGGATCCAACCATTGGCTACCGTATTGGTACGGCGATTATTCCGTATATTGGCCTCAACGAAGTATCGCCCGATTTTTTGCGTGGGGAGATTGACGGATCTGCATATTATCCCATTCTTAAAGATAAACGATTGGTGTTGGCTGCCCGCGGCAAAATTGGGGTGATGGCAGGCGACAGCGCCAACGATATTCCGGCGACTAAGCGATTTTATGCTGGAGGTGGAGGATCTATTCGTGGTTATAAATATCAAACCGTTGGGCCGTTGGATTCAAAAAATAACCCGATTGGCGGACGGTCTCTGCTAGAAGTTGGATTTGAAGCGCGAATGCGTATTACGGAGGATATTGGTCTTGTCCCCTTTATTGAAGGCGGTAACGTTTATGAAAGTATGGTGCCGGATTTTTCAGATGAGTTTCTTTGGGGCGCAGGCTTAGGCTTTCGATATTATACGGCGGTAGGTCCTATACGCTTCGACGTAGCTGTGCCATTGGATCGCCGTAAGAACGTCGATGACGCATTCCAATTTTACATAAGCATAGGTCAGGCTTTCTGATATGAAAGCAGTGATCGGAAAACGAATAGTCACCTATCTGGCAGTTTTCTCT
>NZ_JBALWD010000042.1:0-27143 GCF_036960985.1 Sneathiella sp.
GCCGGGTCCATCTGGCGGAATTGAAAGATGGGTTTAGCACCACCCGCACCATCCAGCGCCTGCTTGGGAAGGAAGAAACCTGATGACTTCGCGTATTCTGGTTACCGGCGGGGCCGGTTTTATCGGCTCCAACATTGTCGCTGCCTTGTCCGATCAGGGAAAATCCGTGGTGGTTTGCGACTGGCTGGAAGACGGCGAGAAATGGAAAAACCTCGCCAAACATGTGATCAGCGACTTTGTTGATCCCGATGACCTGGAAAACTGGCTGGCGGAAGCGGGTAACGGGCTTGAGGCCATAATCCATATGGGCGCCATCTCGGCGACCACAGAAACCAACGGCGATTTGATCCTGAAACGTAATTTCAAGCCCACATTGATGCTATGGAATTGGGCAATCGCGCATAAAACACCGTTTATCTATGCATCTTCCGCCGCCACCTATGGTGATGGCACGGCCGGTTTTGATGATAGCGAGACGGAAGGCGACTTGCAGGATCTACATCCGCTCAATCTCTATGGCTGGAGCAAACATGCGTTCGACAAGCATGTGGCCCATGAAATTGCTCGTGGCGCCATGACGCCACCGCAATGGGCAGGGCTCAAGTTTTTCAACGTTTACGGCCCCAATGAATATCATAAAGGCTCCATGAAAAGTGTGATTGCCCAAAGCTATCCGCGCATTGCAGCAGGGGAGGCGGTGACCCTGTTCAAGTCCCATAGCCCCGATTATGAGGACGGCGGCCAGCTGCGCGATTTCGTCTATGTGAAAGACTGCGTTAATGTCATCCTGTGGCTGCTGGACAACCGGGACGTTTCCGGCCTGTTCAACCTTGGCACCGGAAAGGCCCGTAGTTTCAAGGACCTGGCCAGTGCTGTTTTCAAGGCCGCCGGAAAAACAGAGGATATCTCCTATCGGGATACGCCTATCGAGATCCGCGATAAATACCAGTATTTCACCGAAGCCAATATGCAAAAGCTCCGCGCGGCGGGCTTCGGCGGTAATTTCCACAGCCTGGAAGACGGCATTGCAGATTATGTCACCGACTATCTCGCCAAAGACGATCCGTACAGGTAGGAGCACAGAATGACTGAATTCATCCAATTCCTACCCGACTTGATCGTAGCTTATTCGGCGTATCTGATTGCCACCTTGAGCCCGGGGCCGGCGGTGCTGGCGATTATGGGGACGTCCATGTCGCGGGGACGGCGGGCCGGCGTATCGTTGGCGGCGGGCGTTTCGCTCGGCTCGTTTATCTGGTCGTTGCTGGCCGCTTTCGGGGTAACGGCGTTTCTGGCCGCGTTCGGCTGGACATTGATTGCGGTAAAAATTGGCGGGGGCCTCTATTTACTGTGGCTGGCCTATAAATCCCTGCGCTCCGCCTTGCGTAAAGATACGGCAGCGGAGGGCTCCATGCCCGCCGCCCAGAACGATCGGCGGTTTTTCCTGCGTGGTGTGGCGGTGCATATGACCAATCCCAAGGCGGTTTTTGCCTGGATTGCCATTATTTCCCTTGGATTGCGGCCGGACTCGCCGCTTTGGGTGACGTTTGCCATTATCGGCGGATGTGCGGCGCTCGGCATTCTGGTTTTCGGCTTTTACGCGCTGGCCTTCTCCAGCGCACCGATGATCCGCCTGTATCAATCAGGCCGCCGGATCATTGATGGCACGCTTGCTGTGTTTTTCGGAGCCGCCGGACTTAAACTGCTGACATCCCGGCTCTAGGATCAAGGATAGGAATTGTCATGAAAGGCTATTGGATCGTCAACGTCACCATCACAGATGCGGAGAATTATCCGCAGTATCTGGCCGCGGATGCAGTAGCGTTCGAGAAATATGAGGCAAAGTTCCTGATCCGCGGTGGCCAGTATTCAGCAGTCGAAGGCCCGGCCCGCGAACGTCATGTGGTCATCGAGTTCGACAGCTACCAGACAGCGCTGGATTGCTATAACTCCCCCGAATATCAGAAGGCCGCCAAACTCCGGCAAAAATTCGCAGACTCCGAGGTGCTCATTCTGGAAGGGGCGCCGTAATAACTGACTATTTCAGAAATTCAGTTTCCATAAAGGCGCATTCGAAATCATTGCCATTGAACACATCATGTTCGACGCCTTTTTCGCGGAAATAGGGCACACCGTGCTTTAACTCGGCGCGGGTCTGTTCGCCGCCGGGCAGTTTGATATCGAGGAAACCGTCGAACAACGGCACCACAACATAATCAAATTCATGCACGTGCCAGCCCGTATGCGATCCGACAGGAAATCGCCATTCAGTCACCCGCGTACGCTCATTCTCAATAAACACGGTAGGGATAGCATCCCCGTCACTACTGGCTTCACACATTATCACTCTCCTTATTTCTGGGTTTCCGGTGTATTTAATCGTCGGGCCGCAATTCGCGCAAACCGCAGGATAACATTTCTGCGGCGGCTTGCATTCAATTTGAAATCCGCTGACGGCGTCACGATCGCCCCGCCAAAACCATCGGCGATGATCAGACCTTGATCTGTCGGCAACAGGTTTTGCGGGAAGTCTTCGTCCACGGCAAAATAATATTCGTCACAAAATTCCAGATATTCCGTCCATTTCTCGTCCACCCGAAAATCTGCCGGGCCGCTTTTTACCTCAACAACGATGATCCGGCCCTTGCTATTGATCCCCATAACATCGACGCGACGACCGGTCCGCAGTTTTACCTCGCGCAAGCTCTCATAGCCCATGGCGGTCAGCAGAACCTGAACCCCTTTGGCGAGCCGGACGCCTTTATCGGATCGATCAGAACTCATGACTTAGCGGCGCGGCGGCGCTATCTCCTTGAGGTAATTCAACATTTCTTCCAGCCTCGCTTTGGGCAGGTTGCGGATTTCCCGCGCCATCAGGTTGGCATATTCCGTGGCCGTCGGGCTCAATCCGCTGGTATCAAGAGTAACTTTCGGATGGGAGAGGGAGGCCAGACGCTGTAATTCTTCCGCATCGTCCCAGATGATATTAAAATAAACGCAAATTTGCTCGACCAGCGACCAGGAGGGGCGGCCACGATGGCCATGCTCCAGCGCCGACAGGTAGGCGGCGCTGATATCCAGATCAGCGGCCATTTGCTTGAGCGTGATATGTCGTCCTTTTCGAAGTGCCCGCACCCGCAGGCCAAAAGGTGTCATGATAAATTCTCCTGTTACGACCGGTCGCGGCGCAGTAAAACATACAGCGCGCCGCCGCCGCCATGTTTCGGCTGGGCGGCCCGAAAGTCAATGACCAACCGCCGCATATCCGCCGCCGCGAGCCATTTGGGCACGGCTTCGCGCAAAATACCGCGGCGCTCACTTCCCATAAAAGCAGCATCATCGGTTTTCTGGCCCCGCGATCCTTTGCCCGTCACCACCAAGACACAGCGTTTACCCTGTAATTGCGCCGCCGAAATAAAGGTGCGCAGACGGGTATGGGCTTCGGCTTGCGTCATCCCATGCAAATCAACTTTGCCGTCGATGGTCATCTGGCCTTTGCGCAAACGTTCTGAGTTACGCCGATCCAGGCCCGGAACATTCTCCCGTTGAGAGGGGTTTATGGGCGGCGCGGCCCGGCGCGCATTTTGCGGCTCGACGGGGCGGCTGACCATGGCTTTCGCCAGTTTTTCGGCATTAATCGGCGGTTTGCGACCGGGCGCTGGCGTTGGCGCCGGTGCCACCTTCTTGGTGTCTACCACCATCTTGGTGGGTCGCACGTCAAAGCCGATAAATCGATTGCTGGCCTGACGGTCGATATTCCGCGTCACATAATCCCAAAGGTCCCGGTCGGTTTTCGACAGGCCTTTCGGGCGATCAGGCTTTTTGCTCATCTTCAACAATCACAATATGTAAACGGCGGGGCCCATGGGCTCCCATAATCAACTGTTGCTCAATATCCGCCGTTCGCGACGGTCCGGAAATGAAATTCACGGTGCGCGGCATCTCCGCCTCTCCGAATTTTTGCCGCAGCCGGTCCCAGACATCTTCAAACGAGCCCTGAATATCCCCGGCCTTCAACACAACAATATGATTTTCAGGCAGGAAGTTGAGCGTCGACGGGGTGTCCGGCCCGGAGGCCATGCACAAAGTCCCGGTTTCGGCAATGGCGGCAAACGCCGGGGTGATGCTGACTTCGTCCGTAATCACCGCCGCACCGCGGGCAATTTCCAACATTGGGACATCGCCCCACGGTATCTCATCCAACGATGGGGACGGGGACATCTTGATCTGGCTTGGCAGGTTATGGCTGCTGAGATAATCGCGGACCTGGCCCGGAACCTCGCTCAAAGACGGCACCCGCACGACAGTGGCCGCCAATGCTTCCAGTTTATCCTGCAGCAGATTGACCTGACGACCATGGCTGATACTTGTCCGGGCGGGCACCAGATTACGTTTATGGCCGGCAATCCGGTCGCGGACCAATGTTGCCGCCTCTTCGTCAAGCGGCCCGCGCCCCAGATTTCGGCGGATCCGGCCGAGGATTTTATCCCGCGCTGACATCAGGAATTCCTTCGTTTCTGCTGTTTCCATTGATCCATAAAGGTCTTGCCTTGCGGTGCCGGTAAGTCGCGAACAGAGGTCCAGCCTTTCATTAGCGGCAGGGATTTAAGGCGGCCTTTTTTACCGGCGGCCAACCGTAGCGCCGTGACGCCACATCGGGTCATCATCCGGTACAGGGCCGGGCGTTTGGCGAAAAACGCCCATAATCCAATGCCCCAGCGTTCCGGTTTCGGCGTGACATGGGTTTCAAAGGATTTCTCCCGCCAATGGCGCATGATTTTGGGCAGCGGAATGCGCACCGGGCAAACTTCCTCGCAGCGTCCACAAAAAGTCGACGCATTGGGCAGATGGCGGGCTTCTTCCAATCCAACCATCTGCGGATTGAGGGCTGCGCCAATCGGGCCGGGATAAACCCAGCCATAAGAATGGCCGCCGACGGCCTGATAAACCGGGCAATGGTTCATGCAGGCACCGCATTTCAGACAGCGCAGCAAATCCTGTTTATCGGTACCGATCAATTCACTGCGTCCACTATCGAGCAAGATAACGTGAAAGTTGGCCGGCCCGTCTATGTCTTCCATACGCTTCGGGCCGGTTGAAAAGGTGGTGTAGACAGACATTTCCTGACCGGTGGCGGAGCGGGCCAAAAGCCGCATCATGGTGCTGGCATCTTCCAATGTCGGCACAATTTTTTCGATGCTGGCCACGGCAATATGGGTTTTTGGCAAGCTTTGCGTCAGATCTCCATTGCCCTCATTGGTGACAATGACGGTGGAGCCGGTTTCTGCGATCAGGAAATTCGCCCCGGTAATGCCCACATCGGCTGCGACATATTTTTCCCGCAGGACACTCCGGGCTTCATTGACCAGAGCTTGCGGATCGGTCTGCCGTTCGGTTAATCCATATTTCTGATGTTTCACGTGAAACAGTTCGGTGACCTGTTCTTTTGTTTTATGCAGGGCCGGGGCAATGATATGGCTGGGATATTCATTGGCCAGCTGGATGATATATTCACCAAGGTCGGTCTCAATAGGCTCAATATCGTTTTCGCTGAGAAAATCATTGAGGGCCATTTCCTCGGTGATCATGGATTTACCCTTGGTCACTGTCTTTGCATCCGCGTCCCGGCAGATTTTCAAGACGGCATCGCGCGCTTCGGCGTAGGTATTGCACCAATGCACCTTCCCGCCTTGCAAAAGTACCTGATCTTCGAAATATTCCAGATAGTAATCGAGGTTTTCAATCACATGGTTTTTGATTTCCACTGCCGTATCCCGCAGATCCTCAAATTCCGGAAGCTCTTCGACGCGGGCGGCGCGGGCGACGGAAAATCCGGTTTTAACCTTCGAAAAGGCGGTCTGGATATCCTTGTCTTGCAACGCCTCATGGGCGCCGTCCTTGAAATGGCGACTGGTGACCTGCATCAGCGTTCTCCCTCACCAAGACCCGGCACGTCGGTCATGCCAGCCAACACCTCCGCCACATGTAAAACCTTTATATCTTCGTTTCGGCGGTGCAGCCGTCCGGCGATATTCATCAAGCAGCCCAAATCTCCTGCTGCCAGAATATCGGCTTTTGTTGCCGCAATATTATCGACTTTCTTATCAACCATGCTGCCCGATATCTCGGAATATTTAATGCAGAAGGTTCCGCCAAATCCGCAGCAGACTTCCCGGTCCTCTGCTTCACGAACTTCCAGCCCTTCAACACTGGCGAGTAAGGCCCGCGGCTGGTCCTTGACGTTCACTTCGCGCAAACTGCTGCAGCTGTCATGATAGGTCAGGCTGGCATCAAGCGTCGTCTTCGCAGGTTGATATTTCAGCACATCACTGAGAAATGAGACCAGCTCAAAGGTGCGGCCGGCCAATTCTTCGGCTGCCACCAGCATGGTGGGATCATCGGCAAACAGCTCTGGATAATGCTTCGAGATCATCCCGGCGCAAGACCCGGAGGGAGCGACCACATATTCAAACCCTTTAAAGGCCTCAATCACAGCGCTGGCAATGGCTTTGGTGCTTTTTTTATCACCGGAATTATACGCGGGCTGGCCGCAGCATGTCTGGGTGTCCGGCACCACGATGGTGCATCCGGCCTGCTCCAGTAATTTGATCGCTGCAAAGGCCACTGATGGACGATTTATATCCACAAGGCAGGTCACAAATAAGGCAACTGTTTTTGGTTCCGGCGTCTCGGTCATCTCATTCTCCCATTACTGGAATGAACTATACCCTTCGGTTTTGGATTACGCCAGATACCTTACGCGGGATTTGCCGTCTTTCGTTTTTCGGCCACCGCATTGGGCAGAAAGATCCACAGCTTGCCGTCACTTTTCATGCCGCCGGACATCTCGTAAGCATGATCACCATAGCCCCAGAAAACATCACCGCGGACGGGCCCGCGAATGGCGCCGCCCGTATCCTGCGCCATCATCAATTTACGGAAGGGCCGGGGAAGATCTGCTTCATCTGTCGTCGAGACTTCTGTTTCCAGAAAAACCGGCACACCCAACGGGAACCATTTGCGATCGACCGCAAGACTGCGTTCCGGTGTCAGTTCCACTCCTTGCGCCCCGATGGGTCCGCCGGTGTTCAGCTCACGAAAGAAGACATAAGACGCATTCATCTGCATAATCTCAGTCGCTTCATGGGGATTGTCCTCCAGCCAGCTGCGAATGGCCTGCATGGACATTTTCTCGCGCGGAATATACGCCCGTTCGATCAGAGCCTTGCCGATGGCGAAATACGGATGGCCGTTCTGACCAGCATAGCCAACCCGAAGCTCCGTGCCATCATCCAGCTGGACAATGCCGGAGCCCTGGATCTGTAAAAAGAAGGCGTCAATATCGCTATCGACCCAGACCAGTTCCAGTTCGCGGTTTTCCAGCGCCCCTTTGTCAATTTCGGTCCGATGCGCAAAGGGCATCAGATCTCCGCCTTTAACCTGACCGGCAATGCGTTGACCTTTCAGGTCATCGCGGAACCGGCCCAGATCGACCATGACAAGTTCGGGGGGGCGCAGATATAATGGGGTGGTATAGAGGTCCTGCTGTGTCCGGCTGCCTTTCAGGCTGGCCTCGTAATAGCCGGTAAACAAGCCTGTTTCCGTGCCATTATTCAAAACCTGAAACGGGGTGAAATTATCTTCAACAAAGGACCTGAGAACATCTGATTGCGGCGGTAACGTTAGCGCCATCTGACATAATGCATGCCAATCGGCCGCGGTTCCCGCCAGATTATTGCCACCAAGAGATCTCGTCTCGGGCAAAGTCAGAATTTTCGTGCAAGATTTGAGAAGGGCCGGCAGAAATTCCGCTAAATCGTCGCCGCTCCATCCGGGAATATCAGAATAGCTGGTTTGCTCGAGGATAAGGTTATCGTCCATTTTGACGTCACTTTGCCAATACCATATGCCACCCGCGATGCTCGCAATTACGACAATCCCCAGCGCACCGCCAATTTTTTTCCAGATAGGAGAGATATTTCCCCAGGCCGACATTAGACCGCCTTAGTTAGCACTGCGGGTAGTGATCAATAACCAGTTTGGATTACGAGATTTCAAGTTGCGCGCAAACGTCCACAATTCCTCAACCCGATGAGGTTGCGGGTCACCAGCGACAACAACACCGTCTTCGTCCTTGGTCATGCTAATCATCTCAGCATCAAACTTCACCGTCACTTCGGCCTCTTTATGTTCAAGCGTCGCATCGATTATATCGGCGGAATGAATGGCGACTATATCCGTCGACATGTCATGTTCCTGATCTTCGCGATCCTGAATGGAGGTTTCAAAGTTTTCATAGACATCGTCTGCCAGTAATTCCTTCAGGGTTGAGCGATCCCCGCGGGCGAAGGCAACAACGATTGCTTCATAAGCGGCTTGCGCGCCACCGGCAAAGGTCGTCTGATCGAAGTTTTTGTCAATCTGTCTGATTTGAGTCAGGGTTCGGCTGAGCTCGGTTCCAGCAAAGGGGCTTTCAATATCTGGTTTGGTCTTGCCGTCCAATGTTACCACATTGTCGTCACTGTCGACGGATTTATCGTCTTCTATTGTCTGCTGTTTTTGCTCTTCCGGCGGTGTTTGCTCATGTCCCATGCGCCGGCCCAGCACGCTACGCAAGCGCAAGAATATAAAACCAGCAACAGCGGCAAGCAAAATAATATCGAGGAACTGAAATCCGTTGTCCATATTTCTATCTTTAGATTGAGTTTGGTAATTATTCCAATAACCCTTATGTAAAGGGCAGCATTAAAGATTAGGTTAACGAGTTCCGTCCGTAAGGTCCAGCGCCGAATGTGCGGTTCTCGTATTACCTATGCATACAGTTACATAAACTTTTTAGAGGGATAAACAAGTTTGGCGTTAATAATTTTGGCATTGGTGATCGGTATCCCGCTTGTTGAGATTCTGGTCTTCATCGAGGTAGGAAGTGAAATCGGTGCGCTGAACACTGTCCTCATTACTGTCGTAACCGCTATTATCGGCATGGCGTTGCTCCGGGTTCAGGGGCTGGGCGTTCTCATGCGCGCGCAACAAGCCATCGAGCGAAAAGAAGCACCGGTCAACGAAATATTTGAAGGTGTCTTTCTGGCCATAGCAGGCTTATTCCTGCTGATCCCCGGCTTTGTGACGGATGCCATCGGGTTTTTGCTGTTTTTACCGCCGTTGCGGCGGGCTCTTGCGTCTTATGTGGCGAAACATTCAAAATTTGCAGCCCGGGCCAGCTACCAAAAGGGCGCACAGCGTCCTCCCGGCGGAACCGGTCCGGTCATCGATGGCGAGTATGAGGTTGTTGACGAAGAGGCTCCGCAACTGAACAATGATCCTGCTTCTTCCGGCCAAGGCTCAACCAAAAATCCCGATAGTCCCTGGTCCGACAAAAAGTGATCACTATTAGAGAATTTACCAGACTTCTACTTGTGACAGATCGGCATCCATGTTAGCCACTCTGTCAACATAACACTCGTGCCAAAATCTTGGAGAAAAGCTTAATGACTGAGAATGGAAGTGATGCACCAACGGATGCCGCTGCGGCAGGCCAAGCGCCAGGCGATCAGCCGTCCCTAGCGATTATCACGCAATATATTAAAGACCTTTCCTTTGAAAACCCCAATGCACCGCAAAGCCTGAGCCCAGAGAAGGGACAGCCCGAAGTCGAGCTTGGGGTTAATGTTCAAGCCCGAGCCGGTGACGCCGACATGTTTGATGTCGAGTTACGGATCAGCGCCAAAGCAACTCACGGCACAGAAGTCGCCTTTATTACAGAGCTTGTCTATGGCGGCCTGTTTCAAATGCGCAACTTCCCGCCCAACGCCATGGAAATGATGTGCATGATAGAATGCCCGCGTCTGCTCTTCCCCTTTGCCCGTCGGGTTGTTGCCGACGCCACACGGGATGGCGGGTTTTCACCGTTGCTTCTAGACCCTATTGATTTCAAGACGCTGTTTGAAAATCACAAGGCGCAAGCAATGGCGGGTCAGCAGCCCATGGGCACAGCATAAGCCAGATAATTACCCTTACTGCTTCCAGATCGGATCCGTAAGGGTTTCTAAAAATGCGGTATGAGCGGCCTGTTCGTCGTCGCTTGCCGCATGCGGCCGGGCAGGTCGAACCTCGATTTCCGTTTGAGATTCTGCTGCAAAAGCCGCATTCTCCTCCAAGGTAAACCCTTGCTGGCGTCCGCCAATAAGCTCCAGATACACTTCCGCCAAAAGCTCCGCATCCAACAACGCACCATGTTTGGTCCGGGCCGAGTTATCAATGGCAAAGCGCCGACATAAAGCATCAAGGCTGGCTTGCGCCCCCGGAAATTTGCGCCGGGCCATACTCACCGTATCGATGGATTGAGACATCGACAGTGGCGGCCGTTTCATCCGGATCAACTCCGCATTCAAAAACTTCATATCAAACTGAGCGTTATGAATGACCAGTTTGGCATTGCCAATAAACGCCAGAAACTCGTCAATCTCGCGGGCGATGACATTATGGGTTTTCAGAAATTCCTCACTTAACCCATGCACCTTGAAGGCGCCTTCGGGCATATCCCGTTCCGGATTTATATAGCGGTGAAAGATATTCCCGGTCGGAAGATGATTAACCAGCTCGACACAGCCAATCTCGACGATCCGATCTCCGCTGGCCGGATCAAATCCGGTGGTTTCCGTATCGAGTGCAATCTCACGCATGTTTCAAATCTTCCAGCAACCCTCTAATCTGCTCCAGAGTCGCTTCTTTCGGGCAATTGGTGTTAATCACATAATCTGCTTGTCGTCGCTTTTCTGCATCCGGGGTCTGCCGGGCAAGAATAGCCTCAAATTTCTCTTCTGTCATGTCATCGCGGGCCAAAACCCGTTCTCTTTGCACCTCCTTGGGTGCACTGACTACGACAATTTTGTCAAACCTCTTCTCACCGCCGGTCTCGAAAATGAGCGGTACATCCAGCACAACAAGTTTCGCTCCTGCTTTTTCCGCAGCCGCAAAAAAATCTGCGCGACCTTGGCCGAGCAAGGGATGGGTTATGGCTTCCAGTTTCTTGATTTCCGCTTCGTTACCAACCACCAGCTTGCTGAGACGGGCCCGGATAACCTTATTTCTCTCAACGGCTGTTGGAAATTCCGCGCGGATCGGCTCAACGGCCGCACCCCCTTCGGCATACAGCTTGTGAACTTCCGCATCGGCATCATAAACCGGCGTTTTTAATGTGCGGAACATTTCTGCCGCCGTCGACTTTCCCATGCCGATAGATCCGGTGAGACCAACAACCAACATCTTACTCATTTACTCTTCAATCCTTCCAATACATGGGATCGCAACCCAGCATCCACTTCCGGCCGCGTGCCAAACCAGGCTTCAAATCCGGCTTTTGCCTGATGCAATAACATGCCGATCCCCTCGACGGTCTCATTCCCGCGTGATGTCGCCGCTTTCAATAAGTCTGTTTGTTGCGGCGCATAGATAATGTCCGTGACAATGGCGGCTGCTTTCAAGTGATCCAGCGGCAATTCCAACGGTGGCTGACCGGACATGCCAAGACTGGTGGTATTGACAACAAAATCCGCGTCCGCAAGGCATTCACTGCGCTCTTGCCAGTTGATTACGTCCACCGTCTCGCCGATGTGCGTGGCCAGGGCTTCAGCCCGCTCCCGGGTCCGGTTGGTCATCAAGATTTTTGTAAAACCCATATCAACCAGCGCCACAGCAACAGCACGGGCGGCGCCCCCGGCACCGATCAGTACAGCTGTCCCGCCGTGCAGGGCGGCAACATCTGGATGTTCGTTCATGGAATCCATAAACCCGATCCCGTCTGTATTGCGACCAACCATCTCGCCGTTCTCGCCCATGACAATGGTATTCACCGCTCCGATGCGGCTGGCCGACCGGTCCAATATATCAACAAAGTCCATGACGGTTTCTTTTAGGGGAATTGTCAGGTTCGTACCGCGAAAAACCTCGCCCTTCTGCAAACATTCCGCTGGCAAACGGCGTAATAACCCTTCCAGATCTTCAGGCTTGACCGGGCGGTCCACATAATCCGCGTTGAGGCCATATCTGTTGATCCAGTAGCCGTGAAGCCGCGGCGACAGAGAATGGCTAAGCGGCCATCCCATCACACCGGCCGTTTTAGTCATTTCTGATGTCATATATGCAATCCGATTTTGTGATTACGCAAAAAATCCAGCAGTGGTAGCAACGGTAAACCCAGAATGGAGAAGAAATCACCATCAACGCGACTAAATAGATGGGCGCCCAGGCCCTCAAGATGGTAGGCGCCGACGGAAGATAAGATGGCATCCCCAGCCTCGGCCAGATATTTTTCCAAAAAAGCTTCGTCAAACGGCCGCATGGTCAGGCTTGCCTGATTGACATGATGCCAGAGAACGGTGCCCCCTTTGGCGACACAAACGGCATTGCTCAAATGATGTGTTTTGCCTTTCAGGCTGAGCAAATGGGCCCGGGCATGATCCATGTCCGGCGGTTTGTCGAACCAGATACCGTTGCACTCCAGAATCTGATCGGCCCCGATAACAAAAGCCTGGGGATGACTGTGTGAAATGCGGCTGGCCTTTAATTCGGCGAGGGCAACAGCCGTATCCGACGGTGGCGCCATGGCGCCCCGCATCGCATGTTTGACTTCATCTTCATCGACTGCCGCTGGTAAAGTTGTAAAATCCAGCCCGGCATTACGTAGCAAACGGGCCCGCGACATACTGGCGGACGCCAAAATCACCTCAGGCTGTGATGCATCGGCCATGTCTTATCGCATCCCTGCATTTTCCTGGCGCTTGGTAAACAAAGTGATGATTTGCGCGGCGGTTTCTTCCACGGAACGACGGGAAACATCTATAATCGGCCAGCTTTCACGCGTACAAATTTTTCGCGCCATTATCACCTCTTCCTTGATCCGCTCGCGGTCCACATAATCTGTATCTACCGTTTCATGCAGGCTCAAAAGTCGGTTTTTACGAATTTCCGATAATCGCTCCGGACTTGTGGTCAAGCCAACGACGATCGGATTGCTGAGTGAGAAAAGTTCCTGTGGCAAAGGTATTTCCGGGACGATCGGCACATTAGCGGTTTTAAAACCCCGATGAGCCAAATAAAAGGATGTCGGGGTTTTAGACGTTCGGGAAACACCGACCAGGACGATATCCGCGTCGTTTAAGCCTTCCGACATCTGACCGTCATCATGGGCCATGGTATAGTTCAGCGCTTCAATCCGACCGAAGTAATTCTGATCGAGGGTATGCTGGCGTCCGGGAAGCTGCTGGTTTTCCTGGCCCAAAAAATTGGAAAAAGCAGCCATCACCGGATCCAGGACAGACGAGCAAGAGACATTCAATTTCTGACAGCCTTTTTCAAGCACGTCTCGCATCTCGGTATTGACCAGGGTATAAAGTACTAAACCCGGTTTTTGTTCAATGGAATCAAGTATATCATCCAGCTGACGAACGGTCCGGGTTAATGTCCAGATATGTTCAATCGGGGCAACACCTTCAAACTGCACCAGGGCTGCTTTGGTCATGGATTGCAGGGTTTCCCCGGTAGAATCAGAAACCAGATGAAGATGGAATTGGGTCATAAAACTGCTGGCCTGTCCGCTGTGAATAATGTGAATAACAGGGATAACATGGCCTTTGGGAAAAGCCCAAAAAATTCCTCCCCATAAGCTGGTTTTTTTAAGGCCTCTTATGCGCTTGTGCATAACAGTCTTTTCCTATCCCAATCAGTGGGGAGGAATCGATTGCCCGAGGAGTGAAAAAAAGTTATCCCCGTTTTACCTATTTTTACAGAAAAACAAATCCGCCTTTAGCCGAACTTCGTACACAATGTTGAGAAGGACTGGATTTTATCCCCAGATTTTCTATAAAGGGTGTGAATGAAATTTAATCCCCAGCTCTCACAGCCAACAACAACAACTACAACCTTTTTATATAAATATATATAGAAGGGGATAGAAATTTGGAAGGTACTGTCCGTGACAACGACACCGACGAAACTCATGCTCAGAGCTCTTTCTGGAGAGATAACCGAGCGTCCCCCTTTCTGGCTCATGCGACAAGCCGGTCGGTACCTACCCGAGTATCGGGCTACCCGGGCACAAGCCGGTAATTTCCTGGATCTTTGCTATAATCCCAAGCTGGCAGAAGAAGTAACCTTACAGCCGTTGCGCCGCTATGGCATGGATGCCGCTATTTTATTTGCTGATATCCTGTTGATCCCCGATGCGCTGGGACAGCCTTTGGATTATCTGGAAGGAGAAGGCCCGGTCTTGGACCCCGTTCGCTCGGCAGGGGATTTATCCAAGCTGAACTTGGACAATATCCATAAAACCCTGGAGCCGGTATACGAGACGGTTTCCAGATTAAGTTCATCCATTCCCGCGGATTGTACGTTAATCGGATTTGCTGGAGCGCCCTGGACAGTGGCAACTTATATGGTCGAAGGCCGTGGATCCAAGGATTATGTCAATATCAAAAAATGGATGTATGGCGATCCCGTAGGATTTTCGGCCCTGATTGATATTCTGGTCGATGCGACAATAGCCTATTTATTGAAGCAGGTTGAAGCCGGGGCCGAAGTTATACAGATTTTCGATACCTGGGCCGGTGTACTGCCGGATGACGAGTTCCGTAAATGGGTGCTGGGACCGACTAAACGTATTGTTGAGGGGTTGAGGCATCATTATCCTGAATTGCCTGTCATTGGCTTTCCCAAGGGCGTTGGCGGCAATATTATAGACTTTGTCGAGGAGACTGGTGTCACCGCCGTCAGTCTGGATACGGGAACGCCGTTGGATTGGGCAGCTCGTAACGTGCAGACCAAGGTTCCGGTGCAGGGAAATCTTGATCCTATATTGCTGGTTCAAGGGGGCGCCGCTATGGAAAATCGTATTTCAGAGATTATCAATCGCATGAAGTTGGCACCGTTTATTTTTAACCTTGGACATGGAATTATTCCGCAAACACCGCCGGAACACGTAGGGGCTCTCAGCCAGCTAATCCGGGACGGTTCAACCTCTTAAGGGATATTTTTTATGGCGCGTAAAGCAATAGTGCTGTTTAACCTGGGAGGTCCAGATAGTCTGGAAGCGGTTCAGCCATTTTTGTATAATCTGTTTATGGATCCGGCAATTATCCGGCTGCCCACACCCTTGCGGTTTCTCGTTGCCAAGCTGATATCCACGCGCCGGGCGCCGGTAGCGCAGAAAATATATGGTCATCTTGGCGGATCCTCACCGCTTCTGCCGCAAACTCGAGACCAGGCAGCGGCACTAAAATCAGCATTGTCTGCTGCCAATCCAGCGGATGACTATGAAACCTTTATTTGCATGCGCTATTGGCATCCGATGAGCGGCGAAACCGTAAAATCTGTTCAATCCTATGAACCTGACGAAATTATTCTGGTTCCGCTCTATCCTCAATATTCATCCACCACGTCGGCGTCCTCTATCGCGGATTGGCATCAAGCGGCGAAATCTGCCAAGCTCGATGTTCCAACGGCAACGCTTTGTTGCTATCCCATGGAAAAAGGCCTGATTTCCGCTTATGCGTCGCTGATTATGGAAAAAATACAGGGAATGGACCTCAGCACTACCCGGGTTTTGTTTTCCGCCCATGGGTTACCACAAAAAATTGTTGATGCCGGAGATCCGTATCAGTGGCAAATCGAACAAACATCGCAGCGGATTGTTGATAAAATGGCACTTGAGGGGCTGGATTGGAAAGTCTGTTACCAAAGCCGGGTAGGGCCCATGAAATGGCTGCAACCGTCCACTGATGATGAAATAACGGCCGCGGGATCGGAGGGAACGTCGCTTGTTGTCATTCCCATCGCTTTTGTCTCGGAGCATTCGGAAACCTTGGTGGAATTGGATATCGAATACGCGGAATTGGCGAAAAAATCTGGCGTTCCCAACTATAAACGGGTTGACACAGTCGGCGTGTCCGATGATTTTATTGCTGGACTGGCCTCGTTGGTACTGCGTCTGAAAGTAGGCGAGGTAACCAGTGAGCAAGGCGGGCGCATATGCCCAAGCGGATTTTCAGATTGCGCGTTGGCGTCGTGACGCCACATAAGAGGAAGTAATGGGCGACATACTGGTTGATATCTATCCTTGGGTAAAATCCCTGCACATCATTTCTGTGATCGCCTGGATGGCCGGCATGTTTTATCTGCCGCGGCTGTTTGTTTATCATGCGGATGCAGACGTCGGCTCTGACAAATCAGAAACCTTTAAAATCATGGAACGACGGTTGCTGCGCGGCATTATCAATCCGGCCATGATCATGACGTTTATTTTTGGTGGATTACTGTTGTTAACCCCGGGTATTGTCCATTGGGGGGATGTCTGGATCTGGTTGAAACTGGGGCTGGTCATCTTGATGTCCGGTTATCACGGCTATTTATCGCGCTGGCGCCGGCAGTTTGAGGCCGATGACAATCAGCGGCCCGCAAAATTCTATCGCTGGGTTAATGAAGTGCCAACGGTTTTGATGGTTTTTATTGTTATCCTGGTTGTTGTAAAACCGTTTCAATAGACATATCTTCGAGATTAAAGCAGTTGACTAAAAGTTGGAAAGCTGCAATAGACTATTAACTTCTTTGGAATATATCTTTTCCACTGTTTCATTGCCTTATTTAGTGAAAGAGCAATCTGTCGGCAGTCACAAGCTGATTTTTCCCAAACGTAAAATCTACCCGTCTTGATCTGACCTTATCCCAAACACAATAGAAAATTACATGAATCTTCAAGAACTTAAACTAAGAACCCCAGCGGAAATTCTGGCTTTAGCGGAAGAGCGCGAAATTGAAAACGCCTCGACCTTACGCAAACAGGAACAACTTTTCGCCATTCTCAAACATGAAGCGGAAAATGGTGCGGAAATCACCGGCGGCGGGGTTTTAGAAATCCTGCAGGACGGTTTCGGATTTCTCCGCTCCCCGGATGCCAACTATTTGGCCGGTCCGGATGATATTTATATCAGCCCGAGCCAGATCCGACGATTTTCCCTGCGTACCGGCGATACGGTGGACGGGCATATTCGCAGCCCCAAAGACGGCGAGAGATATTTTGCCCTCCTGAAAGTCCAGAACATTAACTTCGAAGACCCGGAAAAGGGTCGCCACAAAATCAACTTCGACAATCTTACCCCGCTTTATCCAGATGAGCGCATCAAACTGGAAACTCCCGACCCCACCGAAAATGGTATAAATTCAGCCCGCGTGATTGACCTGGTCTCACCGCAGGGTAAAGGCCAGCGGGCCCTGATTGTGGCCCCGCCCAGAACCGGTAAAACCGTTCTCCTGCAAAATATGGCTAATTCCATCACCACCAATAACCCGGAAGTCTATCTGATCGTTCTGCTGATCGATGAGCGCCCGGAAGAAGTAACCGACATGAAACGCTCGGTTAATGGTGAAGTGGTGTCGTCAACGTTTGATGAACCCGCCTCCCGCCATGTTCAGGTTGCGGAAATGGTCATTGAAAAAGCCAAGCGCCTGGTTGAACATAAACGCGATGTGGTGATCCTGCTCGACAGTATTACCCGTCTGGCCCGTGCCTATAACACGGTTGTTCCGTCCAGTGGTAAAGTCCTGACGGGTGGTGTCGATGCCAACGCCTTGCAACGGCCGAAACGGTTTTTCGGCGCGGCGCGGAATATCGAAGAAGGCGGCTCGCTGACCATCGTGGCGACGGCGCTGATCGAAACCGGCTCGCGGATGGACGAAGTTATCTTTGAAGAATTCAAGGGCACTGGTAACTCGGAAATCATCCTCGATCGTAAACTCTCCGACAAGCGCGTCTTCCCGGCCATCGACATTACCAAGTCCGGAACCCGGAAAGAAGAATTGCTGGTCGACAAGGGCACCCTCGCCAAAATGTGGGTGCTGCGGCGGATCCTCAATCCTATGGGAACCACCGATGCCATGGAATTCCTCATCGACAAGCTCAAGCAGAGCAAGTCCAATGATGATTTCTTCGACAGCATGAATACATAATCAAAATCAACTAGTTAAAGAAAAAGGCGCCCCATGTGAGGCGCCTTTTTTATGGAAGGATCTAACGACGCTAGACCGTAAACACTGTTGATCCGGTGGTTTTGCGGCCTTCGAGATCCTCATGGGCTTTGCGCACCTCTGACAGCGGATAAGTCTGGCCGATATTGACTTTAAGCGCTCCGCTGGAGACCATGTTGATCAAGTCCCCGGCGGATTTTTCCAGATCAGCTCGCGATGCGTTGTAATCCATCAGGCTGGGCCGGGTCACATAGACGGATCCTTTCGCCCCCAAAATGGCTAGATTGATATTTTCCACCGGGCCGGAAGCATTACCGAACGACACCATCAAGCCGCGCGGCGAGAGACAATCGAGAGAGCCTTCGAAGGTATCCTTGCCAATGGCATCATAGACAACGGGCACACCCTTGCCGTCGGTGATTTCCTTGACCCGATCGGCGAAGTTCTCCGTGCGGTAATTGATGGTATGGGTCGCGCCATTGGCTTTCGCCAGCGCGGCTTTTTCATCGGATCCTACGGTCCCAATCAAGGTCGCGCCAATATGCCGGGCCCATTGGCAGGCCATCAGGCCAACCCCGCCGGCGGCCGCGTGAAACAGGATGGTATCGCCCTTTTTTACCGGAAAAGTCCGCTGTAACAGATATTCGGTGGTCATGCCTTGCAGCATCATTGCCGCTGCGGTCGCATCATCAATGCCGTCCGGGATCTTGATCAAGCCTTCGGCCGGCATCACCCGGGCTTCGGCATAGGCACCGATGGGCCGTCCCGCATAGGCAACCCGATCGCCGACAGACAAACCAACGACACCGTCGCCCAGTTCCTCGATCACGCCGGCGCCTTCCATGCCCAGACCATTGGGTAGCGGGGCCGGGTAGAGGCCGGTGCGGAAATAGACATCGATATAATTGAGGCCGACGGCATTATGACGGATGCGGACTTCTCCCGCGCCGGGCGCGCCAACCTCGACATCTTCCCATTTCATCACCTCCGGGCCACCGGCTTCATAGAATCGAACTGCTTTCGTCATTGTTTTTACTTCCTTTGTACGAGTGTCATGCGCCAATTAAATTACTTATAAATCAAGGGTTTGCTGTTCCGGCGGCAGGGCCTTTTCCAGTTTCAGCAAAGATTTTTTAGTGTCCAGACCGCCAAGGCCGGAATAACCGCCCATTTGGCCACCCGCTGCCAGCACGCGGTGGCAGGGGATAATGATCGGAATGGGATTGGCCCCGCAGGCCGTGCCGACTGGTTGCGCCGCCGTCGTCAGCGCTTTTGCCAGGTCGCCATAGGATTTTGTCGTCCCGGCGGGGATTTTCAGCATCTGGTCCCAAACCCGTTTTTGGAAATCCGTCCCCGGCGGATCCAGCGGCAAATCAAAATCGCCGATGTTGCCGTCAAAATACTGGTTGAGTTGTTCTATGGCTTTGGTGAGCAGCGGCGTTTCCGTTTGCCATTCGGCCGGGATCCATCCCCAATCGAGGGAAATAACCTTGCCGTCTTCTTCGGTCACCGTCAGATCGCCCACCGGGCTATGCATACTAAGCTGGGCCATGAACCTGTCCTTCTTTGAGCAGGGCGCGAAACGCCACCGCCGTATTGGCCGGTGCCGAACAGACCGGACCGGTACAGACATAGACGGTCGGCTTGCCCTCCAGTTTGGTTTTGCCATTGGCCGGATGGTCAAACGGCAGGGTCTCGGTTTCGCTGATCACATTGACAATTCGTGTTGGAATGCTGAAATCATTTAAAACACTAATAAGATCAATGGTTTGAGCTTCACTCCGCTCGCCAATGATAACGATCTGGCGGGCATTGATCAGGGTTTCGAAATTGTTTAACAAAGTTGCCAGCGGGAAGAAGTTACGACCAACCTCAGCCGAGAAATGTCGGACCATATCCGTCGCTGCCTCGAACGGCGCCCGCTCTCCGGTCAGTAAATGCAGCTTGGCGAGAACTTCCAGAACCACGCCATTACCTGAGGGGACGGCGTTGTCATGGGCATTTTTGGTGCGCACAATCAACGCTTCGGCATCATCGGCCGTATAGAAATAGCCGCCGACCGTATCATCCCAGAAATGTTTATCCAAAATGCCGACCCAGGTCTGCACCCGCTCCAGATAAAACGCCTTCCCAGTGATTTCATACAAGGTCAAACCGGCTCGGCCCATATTGGCATAATCATCGAGCACGCCGCTATGTTGCGCCCGGCCGAGACGATAGCTATGGAACAGCCGTCCGTCCTTATCCATGGAATGTGTGGTCAGGGCGACGAAAGCAGTTTCCGCCGCATCAATCCAGCGGGCTTCACCGAAATACTGTCCGGCGCGGGCGAGGGCGGCAATCATCAACCCGTTCCAGTCCGTGAGGACCTTGTCATCAAGACCCGGATGAATGCGGGACTTCCGCGCTTCAAACAGGATATTCCGGCAGGCCTTCAAGCTGGCTTCGGTCTCCACATCCTGCATATCGGGGTAGGTGAGGCGGTTGAGAATATTGGTTTCTTCCCAGTTTCCCTCGTCACTGACATCATAGACCTCGCAGAAATGCGGCCCGTGATCGGGTAGAAGCGCCATGACGTCAGCCTTGGACCAGACATAAAACTTGCCTTCCACGCCTTCGCTATCTGCATCGATGGTGGCGGCAAACCCGCCGTCTGCGGTGACCATTTCACGCAAAACCCAGTTGATGGTCTCATAAATCCGCGCTTCAAACAGCTCCGACTTGGTTTCATGATGGACGGTCAGAAGTAAATCGAGAAGCTGCGCGTTGTCATACAGCATTTTCTCGAAATGCGGTGCCAGCCAGCGGGCATCTGTGGAATAGCGGGCATAACCGCCGGCCAGATGGTCATAAATACCGCCTTGCGACATCACGGTCAGCGCCTTGATGACGATTTCCGCCAATCCTTCATTGCCGGTGCGTAGATAACTCCGCCATAAAGTCTCCAGCACATAGGTTTGCGGGAATTTCGGGGCGGAGCCAATGCCGCCATATTCCGGATCGGCTTCTTCCCCAAAGCGCGCGGCGATACGATCAAGCACTTCCAGGGTCAATTTAGGACGATCCCCATCGAAGCCTTTGTTATGCTGTTGCAGCGCAGATTTCAGCGCATCGCGGTTCTTGGTGACTTTTTCCGGCTCATTTTTGAAAATATCCGACACGGTCTGCAGCACATTGGTGAAGCCGGGCCGACCATAATTGTTACCGGGCGGAAAATACGTGCCGCCCCAGAACGGCTCCCCGTTCGAATTGAGGAACATGGTCAGCGGCCAACCGCCTTGCTCGCCAAGCAAGGAAAGGGCGCTTTGATATATCTGGTCAATGTCCGGGCGTTCTTCGCGGTCGACCTTGATATTAATAAACAACTCGTTCATTACCGCGGCTGTCGCCTCATCCTCGAAACTTTCATGGGCCATCACATGGCACCAATGGCAGGCAGCATACCCGACACTGAGCAGGATCGGTTTGCCTTCGGATTTGGCGAGGGCGAGGGTTTCCTTGCTCCAGGGCTGCCAATGCACCGGATTGTCCTGATGCTGCAGAAGATAGGGGCTGGTTTCCTGGCCCAATAAATTTTCCATGGCTAAACCCTGTTGTTCACCGGGTGATCCGGTGTAAAAGAAACTAAGACTTTTGTTGTACCCCACCCGGGACCACTGGATCAATACGGCCAGACCTTTTCCCGACAAAAGGAGCGTTGGACATGAAGATTAATGTAGATATTGATTGTACGCCACAAGAAGCAAGGACTTTTTTAGGGTTACCCGACGTGGAGAAGATGCAAGAAGCCGTCATGGCCGAGCTGCAAGCCAAAATGATGGAAAATGTCAACACCCTCGATCCGGAAAGCATGATGAAAACATGGTTGCCCGCCGGCGTTCAGGGCATGGAGCAAATGCAGAAAATGTTCCTGTCACAATTCGGCATGGATCCGACCAAGAAATAAGCGGAGCAGGCGCCTTTCATGTCCAGTGATACTATCTTTGCCCTGGCCAGTGGCCGCGGCCGTTCGGGCGTTGCTGTGGTCCGTCTGTCGGGACCTGGCGCCACGGCGTCTCTGGCGGCGCTCACCCGTCAGGAATTGCCGGAATCTCACCGTGCAGTGGTCCGGGATATTGTCACAATAGACAAAAAAACCATTATAGATCAATCACTTGTCATATTTTTTGCGGAGCCCAACAGCTTTACCGGTGAGGATGTGGTCGAGCTGCATTTGCATGGCGGACCGGCTATTCTAACCGCCTTGTTTGACCAATTGGCGGGCTTGAAAGGCTTGCGTCCCGCCGATCCGGGTGAGTATACGCGGCGGGCGTTTGAGAACGGCAAGCTGGACCTGACGGAGGCTGAGGGTCTCGGTGATCTGGTCAATGCGGAGACCGAAGCCCAGCGGCATCAGGCCCTGCGCCAGATGCGCGGCGCTTTGGGGGCAATTTATGACGGCTGGCGGTCAGAACTAATCGGCAGCCTTGCCCATCTGGAAGCGGATATCGATTTCCCCGATGAGGATTTGCCCGGCGGTGTGGCCGCAGCTATTTCACCGCGGATCCGTGAGCTGAAAACCGACCTTGAGACCCATCTTGCCGACGGGCATCGCGGTGAGAAAATTCGTGACGGTCTGGATGTGGTGATTATTGGGGCGCCCAATGTCGGCAAGTCCAGCCTGCTCAACATTCTGGCCCGGCGAGATGCGGCCATCGTCTCTGAACAGGCCGGAACCACCCGCGATATTGTTGAGGTACATCTGGATCTGGCCGGCTATCCGGTGACCATCGCCGATACAGCGGGATTGCGCGACGCCGGTGATATGATTGAACGCGAAGGGGTGCGGCGGGCCCGGGCGCGGGCCGAACTGGCCGATATCCGTATCCTGATGACCGCCGCCGATGATCCGGTGATCCCGGAAGATTTCGCCGATTTACACCGGCCTGAAGATTTTTATGTAATCAACAAGATAGATCTCGGAGGCGCGGGGGACGGCCCAACCGGCAGTCTGTCCTTATCCGTGAAGACCGAGGCGGGGCTGGAGGAGTTTCTGGCGGCGCTGGAAACGGAGGTGGTCCGCCGCCTTGATGTCTCCGGGGCCCCGGCACTGACCCAACTGCGTCACCGCTTGGCGCTGGAAGAGTGCGTTGCTGCGCTGGAGCGTTTTCTGGTCGCGGGCGAAGCCGAGCTGGCCGCAGAAGACGTCCGCCTCGCCGTCCGCGCCCTGGGCCGCATTACCGGCCGTGTCGATGTGGAAGATATTCTGGACGTGGTATTCGGCGATTTCTGTATCGGGAAATAAAGGCTGATCTGGGTCAATCTCTTTTTGGGATCAGGACCAATAAACAACTGCACAGCAGACGTCTGGTTTGAGCCCAATCTGACCAATGCTGCGCACGTCGCCAACGTCTGCTTCGACGACTTCGTTAGTAAAAGCTTCGGGGGCAGAATCCCTATCGACTTACGCCGACACTTGCCATTTTCACACCGACGTAAATTAGCGCTCCGCCTGCGGCCTTGTTTATCAGGTTTACCACCCAACCTTTAAGGCCGCCTCGTGCAATCCGGTCTCCCAGAAACCCATAGGCGCTGTATGAAACCAAATCCATAACAAGGGTGATGAGGCCCATGATCATCAATTGGGGAAGAATTGGACGTTCGGGCTCAACGAACTGAGGGAGAATGGCTGCAAAATACAAGAGTGCTTTAGGGTTAGCGACCTCGACAACAAACCCTTGGGAAAAGAGTTTGCCCCAATGTGTTTGCCGTTTTCCAACACTTACACTGATCACTCCAGAGCGGCTGAATATGGCGTTAATCCCTAGCCACAGCAGGTAGGCAACCCCAGCCCATTTGATGATCGAGAAAACCAAATTTGAAGCTATGATCAGCGTGGCGATACCTGTTGCTGACAAAACAAAATAGACAACATTTGCAAAGGCTATGCCGCACCCACCTGCAAGCGCCCGCTTACCTCCGTTGGCCGCACCTTGTGAGGCCACGGTAATCGCCGCCGCCCCTGGAGAGAAAACAACGACGGCGGTCGTGACCAAGAAAAGGATGAAAGTGTCGAAAGGCATATATTGTATTCCTGCTAGCTGTGAATCATATGTCAGTCGGAGGACTACAATATTCATCTCTTACAGACTCGCCGTTTTCGGACCTGACCAACCGACTGGTCTGGCATTGCGCTAGTTGGGTTGCTAAGTTCCGTTTCATGCTAGATTTTGAGACGTGTAACACTGCGCGATTGAGGCGCGATCCAAGCTTCGACGGAAGGTTCTTCACCGCTGTCAGCACGACAAGAATCTACTGCCGTCCGGTCTGCCCCGCGAAACACTCCCTTACGAAAAATGTCAGCTACTACCCAACTGCTGCTGCGGCAGAGCGTGCAGGTTATCGCCCCTGTCTGCGTTGTCGTCCTGAGACAGCACCATTCTGCGCCGCATGGAATGGAACCAGAACAACCGTTGAACGGGCCTTGCGATTAATCGACGAGGGCGCTCTGGACGCCGGTAATGTCAATGATCTTGCAGACCGGCTAGGCGTCGGTGCAAGACATCTATCTCGGCTGTTTGCCAAGCATATTGGGGCATCTCCTCTTCAAACGGCTCAAACCCTTCGAATTGGACGCGCCAAGAAGCTGCTGGACACGACGACACTCCCTATTACAGATATAGCCTTCCAAGCGGGTTTTGGCAGCGTGAGACGCTTTAATGCGACCTTCTCAAAACTCTACGGGCGCCCGCCTTCCTCCATTCCCAGGCCGAAACGATGACCGAACTAAGCTATACACATATCGATAGCCCTGTGGGTTCGCTACTGGTCGCAGGAGATGACGACGCGCTGCATTATTTGTGCTTTCCTAACAGCCCCAATGCAATCGCGCCACGATCAGATTGGCACCAGACAGATGAACCGTTTTTGGAGGTACGGCGTCAGCTTACTGCCTATTTCAATGGTGAATTACGGCAGTTTGATCTTCCTCTTTTTCTGATAGGAACAGCTTTTCAAAAAAGTGTTTGGCAACACCTGTCCACAATACCTTTTGGAGAGACGCAAACTTATGGCCAACTGGCGGCCACTCTCGAACGTCCCAAAGCAAGTCGTGCAGTGGGTGCCGCAAATGGGAGCAATCCGATTGCGATCATCCTGCCATGTCACCGGGTAATAGGAGGAAACGGCTCGCTAACCGGCTTTGGCGGAGGTCTTCCAACAAAGGAATATTTACTACGTCACGAAGGGGTGCTCACTCCGTCTTTCTTAAAGGACTAAGGTGCTATTTCGGCTTGCTCCGCAGAGCGCCCGCGATACACATTCGGACTACACGATCATGACTATACTCTCCCAAATCCCAAAAGCTGCCATTCGACGAAGCAATCCAACCGGCAACATTGTCCGCATTGCCGCCATAGCATCAAATAGATTCCCCTCGTGCAGCGCCCGTCCTCTTCTGGGTATTCGTCCCAGTTGAGTGGTTTTTGCCGTCGGCCTGTTTTCCAATATAATGCACGAAGCGACCGTGAAATCGTAAATGCTATCTGTCTGGTTTCGGTGTAAATCCGCAAGAAAGAGAATTAGCCCTGAATGCCCGAACCGTCTTACAAATCTTACATCATCTGCACGAGTCCCCGGAGCGGTAGTACCCTGCTTTGCAACTTGCTTGCCGCGACCGGAAAATCCGGAAATCCCGGATCTCATTTCCACACTCCGTCACTATCTAGCTGGCTGAAAACATACGAGCTTTCCAGAGATGATTTTACCTCAGACCATGACGCATTAAGCGCTGTATTTGATGCGGCTCGCAAGCAAGGTACTGGTAACACTAGGTTTTTCGGCCTGAGATTGCAAAGAGGGAGCTTCGACTACTTCCTGCAACAAGTGAGTATTCTTCATCCGGGGCTCAACAGAGATCTAGATCGTATTGAAGCCGCTTTTGGACATACCCTGTTCATTCATCTGACGCGCCCAAACAAGCTCTATCAGGCGATTTCGCACGTCAAGGCACTCCAAACGGGGCTCTGGCACATGTCAGCAGATGGAACAGAACTGGAGCGGCTGTCAGCACCAAAAGAGCCTGTCTATGACGCCAGTAGGATTGCCCGCCATCTTGCTGGGCTATCCGCATTGGATGACGCGTGGAAAGCCTGGTTTAACCGCGAGAAATTGCACCCTTTGCAGATTACCTATGATGAACTTTCGGATGATCCTCGGGACGGGCTTGCACGAATACTGGATCAACTGGGACTGGATCGAAAGGTAGCGCGTGATATCAACCCGACAGTTGCAAAGCTGGCGGACGCGACAAATCGAAGGTGGGCGGAGCGCTTCCTCGCCGAAAAGGATGACGGCCAAAGCCGGTGATCAGGAGGGCCGGTTTCGTCCGCATTTCCGCCAAACATCAAACAGTTTCTTTCTTGCTGCAATCGTCTTCTGGGTATTCGTCCCAGTTGATTGGTATTTACCGTCGGCCTGAATTCTAATATAATGCGTAAAGCGACCGTAATTGACTGGAATGCTGCGTAAATGCAGGTTTTCCAATGAGGTGAGGAATAGAATAGTCTTACTCAAAATCGACCATATTCAGCTTGCTATGCCGGTCGGCGAAGAGGAGTCAGCGCTTCGGTTTTATTCTGACGCACTTGGGATGACGGAAGTGCCTAAACCCGAAAACCTCGCCAAACGAGGCGGCTGTTGGTTTCAAACGGGAGATGTTCGCGTACATCTCGGCGTACAAATCGATTTCAAACCCGCGACCAAAGCGCACCCGGCCTTTGAAGTTGATGATTTTGATGCGTTGTGCGAACGATTAGATGCGGCAGGATTTCAGTGCAATGACGATGAGCCTCTAATTGGGTTTCGCCGAACCAATGTGTCAGATCCCTTTGGCAATCGACTTGAATTGATGGCGCGCACGGATTAAGCCACGGATAAATAGTCACTCCGGCTGCATTTTAGCCAAAGCACTAAACAGGACCCCTCTTGCCGCAACCGTCCTCTTCTGGGTATTCGTCCCAACCCTAGCCGGCCTTATCGAGGCCGCGGATAAGCGCGGGAAGTTCCTCGAAATCGCGGAAAATGGCCGATGTAATGGCCGTTTCCGGCGGCGGGAAAACAGTATTATGTTTCCAGATTGTTTTCATACC